>NZ_JAQEQF010000012.1:0-96860 GCF_027698965.1 Clostridium fessum | reverse complement strand
GGGCAGATGGCACTATCCTGGGACGTAAATTTATAAATTTCCCCAGTGATAAAGACCATTTGTATCATGTACTTGGCAGAATCCGCCGTTTTCAGAGAGAACATTCCTCCAGACAGGTTCAAAGCCGATGGGGTTATGCAAAAAGGCTGAATATGGAACTGTCCCGCAAAATAGCTACGGAGATCACGAAATATGCCGTAGAATATCAGGCAGATGTAATTGTTTTTGAGTATCTGGAAATGCAGGGAAAAATATCCGGAAAAAAGAAGCAAAAACTTCATTTATGGAGAAAGCGGGATATTCAGAAGCTATGTGAACATCAGGCACATCGGAACAGGATTCGTGTGTCCAGAGTTAGTGCCCGGAACACCAGCAGGCTGGCCTGTGACGGAAGTGGAGCGATAGTAAGAAATCCGGAGAACCATAGCCTATGTATCTTCCAGACAGGAAAGCAGTATAACTGTGATTTGTCAGCAACTTATAATATCGGGGCGAGATATTTTATACGGGAACTTTTAAAACCCTTGCCGGAAACGGAAAGGTCTTCACTGGAGGCAAAAGTACCTGCAGTGAAGCGTAGAACCTCCTGCGTTTATGCAGATTTGAGAAAGCTTTATGTAGAAGTAAATAACTTAAAAGCGGCATAAATACAGGCAGATATACAGCGGACTACCTGTAATGTGGAAACCAGCCGTATCCGGCGTGGAAAAAGTGCGTATCCGCACGAATTCTAAGTTACTGGCGTATCCGCCGATATTTAGTCTTGCCGTTTAAAACGGCCGAGAAGCATGTGACTTTAGCCATGTGAGGTTCACCCAACGGCAGATCAATTTTGTTCATAAGATTATTAATCATATGGAGCAGAATGGGTATATGGAGAATGTGGCTGTTTTGCAGAAGCCTCCGTTTGATAAGCCAATTAGTTTTTTAAAGTTGTTTGATGTGAGAACGAGAACAGCGCTTATGAAAGCGATTAATGATGTCCGGGAGAATGCGGTTACAGTGGCGGGATGATGAAAAAATGACAGGAGACTGCGGAGGCAGTCAGTATAGAAGAATGAAAGAAGCGAACGACTGCGTATTGTGTTAGAAATAGACAGTCGTTTGCTTTTTGAACGTTATTTTTTCTTTTTAAAATATCGCAGTGCCACCGCATACCCGTAGAGCACCGCCGGTATAACGATCGTGCAGAACAGCGATGCCAGCAGCAGATTTTCTGCCAGTGGACTATCCATCAGGGCGAAGATGATGGAAGAGACGTAGAGGGCGATTAGGATAACAGCACCTGTCAGCGCCAAAATGCGTTTTGATTTCATATATGGTATCCTTTCTAATTTTATAACTCTATAAAAAAGAGTGATTGGAATTTGTAATTATTTTTATATTGTTTCAAAGGCAGATTGGATATTGCCGTCTTTGATGAACTGTCTTTTATTTTATTATTATAAAGGATGTAAGAATTTTTTTCTATACTTTTCATTTGCGGTGCGGTAAAATAAGAAGAGATGTGGCAACTGTTTACATTTTTTTGCTTAATTATGAACAAGAAAGGGGAGGCACACGATGAATTGGAAGAAAAAATTTATGTGGGCAGCATCCTTTTTAATATCCCTGTTTGTTTGTGGGACAGCGCTGGCGGCAGGTAACGATGCGTTTGCGGACACCCCGGCGCAGGGCAAGGAAGAAAATCAAGTTTACAGGTTCGGCACCGAAAATAATGCCAATGATATAACGGAGACAGAGGCATCGGCGGCAGAAAGTGGCGCGGCTGGTTTTGAAAATAAAGAAATGTATCTGTATGAGGGCGAGTGGGTCGGAGACGGCGAGGACTGGCAGTACCGCCTGACGGATGGCAGCTTTTTGAAAGCGTCCTGGCTGAAATCGAATGGTCACTGGTATTATCTGGGAAAAAGCAGCTATATGCAGCGGGGACTCCGGAAAATCGGCACAAACCGTTATTATTTCGCCGAGAGCGGCGCGATGATGACTGGCTGGATTTATGAGGAAGAGACGGATCAGTGGTATCATGCAAACGAGGATGGGGCACTGACGACCGGCTGGTATCAGGCAGGAAATGCCTGGTATTGGTTTGATTCCAAATGTGTTATGTTCAGCGGCGGAAACCGGATGGTAAACGGGCATAAATATTATTTCTTTGACAATGGTCAGATGGCGGCGGATCAGTACGTGGAACTCAACTACTACGATGCAAATGGACTGCGCGACCGGACGCATGATGTGCGTTTGATGGGAAAACGGCGTCCGTCGGACAGTGAAAAAGAACAGATTACGAAAGAACTGGCAGGCGTGCCAAGAGAGTGGATCAAACGATTTGCAGAATCAGGCTGGGAGCTGATGTACTACACAGACAAGGCATACTTCTCAGCGCCGAAAACAGAGCAGGGTATCTATTTTGTCAATTATGATACAGATGTGCATTACAAGAAAATCAAATTTTCTAAACCGCAGGGGCTTGCGATGGCATTCGGCGAGTTCGCTGCGTCGGAACTAAGCGACGAAGAAACCTCACGTGCCCTGACGGATTTCGAGCGATATCTGGCTGGCAGTGGACTGGTGCAGCCGCTTCCATCCTACTTTGACGATAAGTCGGAGATGCAGTTCGGCAGCTTTTTCGCCGCCTGCTGTGACGAAGATGTCCGAGCTGACATCCGAAAAAACAGTCCGGAATTATACAAATATGTCGTAAAGTTAGGATTCTGGCAGGAAGGACAAAAACCAGACGAAGCCGAACGGGTCGAGATGAACTCTGATCCGGAATTTGCCGGAAATGGAGCCGGACCGGCTGGGGATGAATCTTTAAAGGCTAAGAGTGGTCCGGCATCGGAAGTGCCGTAAGAAAACGTGGTGGCAGCAGGAATTTGCCGTATGTAAATGCAAAGCCGCGGCAAATTCCGTTACTGGGCACGTATGCGTGAACAGTAACCACTACTCTGCCAATTCCTCCCACTTCTCATACAATCCCTCTAACTTTGCATTCAGTTCTTCCTTCTCTTTATTCAGTTTCATCAAACGCGGAACATCGGAAAAGACAGTCTCATCGCAGAGAAGCGCATCGATCTCCTGATCGCGGGTTTCAAGGGTGTGGATTTCTTCCTCGACGCGTTTCAATTCATTCTGTTTCTTACGAAGCCGCGTCTGTTCTTCCTTCTGTTGTTTCCAGTCCAATTTGCCGGAGGAAGCGCTGGCTGCCGACTGAACTGCAGCGGTCACGGCAGAAGCGGACGAAGCAGCAGAGGTACCAGTGCCATTTCCAGAAAGAGCAGTCGGATTTGCGCCTGCCGCAGCGGTCAGATGGCTGGAAGTCCCTGTGTTTCTGGCTCCGGAAGATTTTGCAGAGCGGTTGGCTGCCTGTGCGGCGGAAGCCAGATAGGCTTTCTCCTGCGTCGCCTTCTTTTCCAGATAATAATCGTAGTTTCCAATATAATTAATCAGTGTTCCCATCGTCAGATCGAGAATCCGGGTCGCAGTTTTGTTGATGAAATATCGGTCATGGGAGACGTAGAGAACGGTTCCGGTGTAATGAACCAGCGCGTTTTCCAGAATCTCCTTCGAGGCGATATCCAGATGGTTGGTCGGCTCATCGAGGATCAGGAAGTTCGCCTCCGAGAGCATCAGCTTCGCCAGGGAAACACGCCCGCGTTCGCCGCCGCTCAGATCACGGATGCGCTTAAAGACATCGTCGCCGGTGAAGAGAAATGCCGCCAGCACATTTCGGATCTGCGTGTTGTTCATATCCGGGTAGGTGTCCTGCAGCTCGTCAAAGAGCGTCTTGTCCATGTGCAGAACCTGGTGTTCCTGATCGTAGTAACCGATATGCACCTTGGAACCTAACCGGATCTCGCCGTTGTCCGGGGTCAGAAGACCGTTGATCATCTTGAGGATTGTGGTCTTGCCGGTCCCATTGTTGCCGATGATGGCGATGCGCTCGCCGCGTTTTATCTCAAAGTTCAGATCCGTGAAGAGTGTCATGCCGTCGAAACTCTTGGCAAGCTCACGGACGGAGAGAACGTCATTTCCGCTGGTGACGCACGGTTCCAGAGTAATGTGCATCGCGTCGTTGATTTCGGTCGGTTTTTCCAGAAGATCCATCTTGGAAAGCATTTTTTCACGGCTCTCGGCGCGCTTGATGGATTTCTCACGGTTAAAGGATTTGAGTTTGGTGATAACCTCCTCCTGATGGCGGATCTCCTGCTGCTGGTTTAAGTAAGCCTTGAGCACACCGGCGCGGATGATCGCTTTTTTCTCGCTGTAGGCGGTGTAATTGCCCTGGAAAGAGGTGGCGATGCCGCCGTCCAGCTCGACGATCTTGGTCACGACGCGGTCCAGAAAATAGCGGTCGTGGGCGACGATGATGACCGTCCCGGCGTAGTTCATCAGATAGGTTTCCAGCCACGCGATGGATTCCATGTCGAGGTGGTTGGTCGGCTCGTCCAAAAGGATGATATCCGGTTTGGAGAGCAGGAGCTTACCGAGGGAGACGCGCGTTTTCTGACCGCCTGAAAGTTCGGAAACCGGTTTGGAAAATTCTTCCTCGACAAAGCCGAGTCCCTTTAAGACACCGGTGATTTCACTCTGCCATGCGTAGCCGTTTAAAAGTTCAAATTCATGGTTTAAGCGGCTGTAAGTGTTGAGCATCGTCTCGAGCTTTTCGCCCTCGGTGTGCTTCATCTGGAGTTCCAGCGTGCGGATCTGCTGTTCCATTTCCAGAATCGGACGTTTGACCTCCAGAAGAGAGTCATAAATGGTGGTCTGGCTGTGCAGATCCTGGTGCTGTGCCAGGTAACCGAGGGTTTTGCCCTTGGCGATGGTCACGGAGCCCTCGTCTGCTGCGAGTTCTCCGACAATTATTTTTAAAAGAGTCGATTTACCGGCTCCGTTGATGCCGACGATGGCGGCTTTTTCGTGATCTTCTACATGAAACGATACGTGTTTGAGGATTTCCTCTGTACCGAATGCTTTTGAAATATTGCTGCAAGATAAAATCATAGATTCCTCCTGTGGTTGTATCCATGTATTTCGGTTAAAAATATACCGTCAATCTCAAATTATAATATAAATAAAGAAGCAATGCAAGAATGAGAACGGTTAATGGCTGTTTCTGGTCAGAAAATTTTGCGAAATACAATGTAAAATCCCTCATATGAAATAAAAAAATTGACAATTATTTATCATATGACTATAATAAATTTATCAGATTGTCCGAAGGTTTGCGTAAACCATATGGACAACGTTAGAGGAAAGAAAGGTGGAAGAAAGCCGTGGAACAGAAAGAGATATCTAAAGCGGTCATTTCTAGGCTACCCAGATACTATCGTTACTTGGGCGAATTGCTCGAGGAGGGAGTAGAGAGAATCTCATCGAATGATTTGAGTATCCGCATGAAGGTGACAGCGTCCCAGATTCGTCAGGATCTGAATAATTTCGGCGGATTTGGTCAGCAGGGATATGGTTATAATGTAAAGTATTTATATTCGGAGATTGCCCGGATTCTGGGAATTGACCGTCAGCATAACCTAATTATTATCGGTGCGGGAAATCTGGGTCAGGCGATCGCGAATTATACGAATTTTGAGCGGCGTGGTTTTTTAATCAAAGGTATGTTTGATGTGAATCCGCGTCTAGTCGGTCTGGTAGTCCGTGGAGTGGAGATCCGCGGTATTGAAGATTTGGAGCAGTTTATCAAGGACAATGAAGTGCAGATCGCAGCGCTGACGATTCCGAAGTCGAAAGCGCCGGAGATTGCGGATCGGCTTGTCAAAGCCGGAATCAAGGCGATCTGGAATTTTGCCCATACAGATTTACAGGTTCCAGATGACGTTGTGGTGGAAAATGTCCATCTGTCGGAGAGCCTGATGCGCCTTTCTTACCGCGTATGCAGCATGCAGGATCAGAAAGCGAGAGAAGAAGCGCAGAGAAAGCAGGAAGAGGCAGCTGGTGCCGGAGAAACAAAATGATCGTCGGAATTGGTACGGATCTGATAGAGATAGAGCGAATCAAAAAAGCCTGTGAAAAAGAGGCTTTTTTGGTGCGTGTATATACAGAAGAAGAGCGTCGGCAGGCTGGGGGGAAGGTGTCCCGGCTCGCCGGCGATTTTGCGGTAAAAGAGGCAGTCTCGAAGGTGTTTGGAACAGGCTTTCGGGGCTTTGGACTGCTGGATATAGAAGTGCTCCGGGACGAGCTTGGAAAACCGTGGGTGCGGCTTCACGGGGGAGCAAAGAAACTTGCGGACAGCCTAAAAATCACCCGGATTCACGTGTCGATCACGAATACAGGCAGTCTTGCATCCGCTTACGCAGTCGGAGAGGGGGAATGGAAATGAGACGTCTGGTGACAGGAAAACAGATGAAAGAGATAGATGGATATGCAATCCGGAAAGTGGGGATACCCTCTCTGGTACTGATGGAGCGAGCGGCGCTGGCGGTTGCAGACGAGATAGAAAAACGGTATGGAAAGCTTTCAGGGCAGAGGCTTCTGGTATTTTGCGGAACGGGCAATAACGGTGCGGACGGCGCGGCGCTGGCTAGGATTCTCTTTCTGCGCGGCGCGCTTCCGACGGTGCTCACGGTCGGTGACAAGGCGCACTGGACGGGGGAGATGACCTGTCAGGTGGCGATTGACCGGAATCTGGGGATCCCGGTGGAGGCGTTTGAAAATTATGTGCCGGGGCATGTGGAGATCATGGTGGATGCGATCTTTGGTGTGGGTCTTTCCAGAGAGGTCGGCGGTGAATTTGCCGAGGCGATCCGTTTTATGCGTGAGCAAGAGCCAAAGGCGGTAGTTGCGGTTGATATTCCGTCCGGCGTCAGCTCAGAGACAGGGGCGGCGCTTGGCGAGGCAGCTGAGGCGGATCTGACCGTTACTTTCGGCTATGAGAAGCTGGGAATGGTGTTCTATCCGGGACGGAAGCTGTGCGGCGAGATTGTGATTGCCGACATCGGGTTTCCGGCGTATACAAAATATGAAGGGCATACCTATTTTGCCTATGATCCGGAGGATCGGAGCCAGATCCCGAAACGGCGGGCAGACGCCAACAAGGGAACGTATGGAAAAATCCTGATCGCAGCCGGTTCGGAGGGAATGTGCGGCGCAGCGTATTTGAGCGCCCTGGCTGCGTACCGGATGGGCGCAGGACTTGTGAAGATCCTGACCGTCCGGGCAAATGTGCCGATTCTGCAAAATCTCCTTCCGGAGGCGATCCTGACGCCGTATGATCCGGAACAGGCACAGACAGATCCGGCAGGTTTTAAGAGCCTGGTGGAACAGGAGTGCGGCTGGGCGAGCGCGATCGTGCTGGGACCGGGACTGGGAAAGGAAGCCCATGTCGCAAGTCTGGTGCAGAACGTGCTGCTTTCCGCCTATGTGCCGATCATTGTGGATGCGGATGGATTAAATGCTGTCGCACAGCATCCGCATTTGTCCGGGTATTTTACGGAAAATGTGATCGTTACTCCGCATCTGGGAGAGATGGCGCGTCTGACGGGACGTTCGATTGAGGAACTGAAACGGGATCTGGTCGAGTCAGCGGTGCGGTATGGCGAAGAAAAAGGCGTGACCTGCGTGCTCAAGGATGCCGTGACGGTGACGGCGGGGCGCGATGGCAATGTGTATATCGGCGACAGCGGCTGCGCCGCGATGGCAAAGGGCGGTTCCGGCGATGTGCTGACCGGTGTGATTGCCGGGCTTCTGGCGCTGGGATTTTCAGAGGATGAAGCGGCGGCGCTCGGTGTGTTCCTGCACGGAAGAGCCGGGGCGGCAGCTGCCTGTAAAAAGGGAGAGCATTCCGTGCTGGCAAGAGATATCGCGGACTGTCTGCTTGAAAAGATAGATTGAAAATAAAAAGGAAGACAAAAAGATGGAAAAAGCATATACAATGGCAGAAGAACCATATACCCGGATTTATGCGCGGATTGACCTGGATGCGATTGTGAAAAATATGGAGGCGATGCGCGAAAATCTTCCGGCAAAAACGAAGATGATCGGCGTGGTTAAGACGGATGGTTACGGTCACGGGGCTGTCCCGGTGGCGAAGACGATCGCGCCGTTTGTCTGGGGCTATGCGGTGGCAACCTTGGAGGAAGGACAGAACCTGCGCCGCCACGGCATTGACAAACCGATTCTGGTGCTTGGCAGCACGCACCCGCGGCATTTTGCGGAATTGATTGAGGACGATATCCGTCCAGCGATCTTTGAGGAAGATAAGGCAGAGCTGCTCTCAAAACTTGCGGTTTCGATGGGAAAGACGGCAAAAATGCATATTGCGCTCGATACCGGCATGGGACGAATCGGATTTCACCCGGATGAAAATAGCCTGAAAGAGATAGAGCGGATTGCAAAGCTTCCGGGCATTGAGATCGAGGGAATGTTTACACATTTTGCGCGTGCTGACGAGGCGGATAAGGCATTTACCCATTTACAGTATGAGCGCTACCAGAAATTCCATGAAGGTCTGGAAGCTGCAGGCGTTCATATTCCGATGTGCCACTGTGCGAACAGCGCGGCGATCATGGAACTGCCGCGGATGGGACTGGATGCGGCGAGAGCCGGTATCACGGTATACGGTCTGTATCCGTCGGATGAGGTAGAGAGGAACATGAAGATTTACCCGGCGATGGAGATCCGCAGCTTTATTACCTATGTTAAGGAAGTGGAGCCGGGCACGCCGATCAGCTACGGCGGAACCTTTGTGACGGACCGTCCGATGCGGATCGCGACGATTGGCGCCGGATACGGCGATGGCTATCCGAGAAATCTCTCTGGAAAGGGTTATGTCCTGATTCATGGACACCGCGCACCGATTCTGGGACGCGTCTGCATGGATCAGTGCATGATCGATGTGACCGATATCCCGGAGGCTGTTGAGGACACGCGGGTAACGCTGGTCGGACGCGACGGGGACGACGAGATCTCGATGGAAGAGCTGGCGGAATGGAGTGGCGGTTTCCACTATGAGATCCCATGCGTGCTTGGAAAACGTGTGCCGCGCGTGTACGTGAGAGGTGGAAAGATCGTCGGGAAAAAGGATTATAATGATGATCGGTATGAGGATTTTATGGAGTAAAGCCGGTGTTTGAACCATTTAGAAAAAGGATTCATAAGATAAAGTAGATAGCTTCGGCAAAGCCGGGAACCTGGACTGCCGGATGCATTTATGGGACGACCCGCGTATAGGCGGTGTAAATCTGTCCATACTAACGGTATAAACGGACTGTGGAGCTGTGAAAGTACAAAGCAGTTATTTATATCTTAAAATAGTTTGGACGGAGTGTGAATCGAGTGGTTATCAGACGAGGAGATATTTATTACGCAGATTTAAGACCGGTCATTGGCTCAGAGCAGGGCGGCGTCCGCCCGGTGCTGGTCATCCAGAATGATATCGGCAACAAGCACAGCCCGACCGTGATCTGCGCGGCGATCACATCAAAGATGAACAAAGCCAAGCTGCCGACGCATGTGGAATTAAACACGCGCCGCTGTGCGATGGTGAGGGATTCGGTTATTTTACTGGAACAACTCCGCACGATCGATAAGCAGCGGCTGAAAGAGAAAATCTGTCATATCGACGGGGCGCTTTTACAGGAAGTGGACCGTGCGCTGAAGGTCAGTCTGGAACTGGATACATAAAATCAGCCGCGAACCCCTTGTCAAGCATACAGAATGGTGTTAAAATAGTTAAGATGCAGCTTTTTAGTGCCGAAATCGGCGTGATATAAAAGCTGATGAGCGAAAAGATACAACAAAGAAGATAGAAAGAGGAGTGTTATTTTATGTCAGGACATTCAAAGTTCGCCAATATTAAGCACAAAAAAGAGAGAAACGACGCAGCAAAGGGAAAAATCTTTACCGTTATCGGCCGTGAGATTGCCGTAGCTGTTAAGGAAGGTGGTTCGGATCCGGCAAACAACAGCCGTCTGCGTGATGTGATTGCAAAAGCAAAAGCGAACAATATGCCGAACGATACCATCGATCGTGGTATCAAGAAAGCAGCCGGAGATGCAAACTCTGTCAATTACGAGAATCTTACATACGAGGGATATGGTCCGAATGGCGTCGCTATCATCGTAGATACCCTGACCGACAACAAGAACCGTACCGCAGCGAATGTCCGCAGCGCATTTACCAAGGGCGGCGGAAACGTAGGTACTCCGGGCAGCGTGTCCTTCATGTTTGATAAAAAAGGTCAGATCATCATCGACAAAGAAGAGTGCGAGATGGATCCAGATGAGCTGATGATGCTTGCACTGGATGCGGGAGCTGAGGATTTCTCCGAGGAGGAGGACAGCTACGAAGTGATCACCGCACCGGAAGATTTCTCTGCAGTCCGCGAGGCGCTGGAGAAGGCTGGCGTTCCGATGATGGAAGCAGACGTTACCATGATTCCGCAGAACTGGGTAGAGCTTACCGATGAGGAATCCATCAAAAAGATGCAGAGGATCCTGGATCTTCTGGATGAGGATGATGACGTACAGGCTACTTACCATAACTGGGATGAGTAATTGATATCATATTTGATATAGATTTAAAAAAATAAAGATACGATTCATATAAAAACTGTCGCTGGAATACAATGGCGGGCTGGACTTTTCAAAGAAGAGGGCTGGCAGCCGGATGTATTTGGCGGCAGTTTTTGTGTAATAGGAATTTCCTTGGAGACACATTCGTTTTTATTTTGCAAATTTTATGGAAGCGTTAAAGAAAAAAATACCATGTCCGGCAGCAATAAACTTGCCTGAACATGGTATTTACTCGTATTTTATCTACTAGTTGCTTGTATAATGATAGCTGTCTAAC
Organism: Clostridium fessum; assembly: GCF_027698965.1. Taxonomy (NCBI): domain Bacteria; kingdom Bacillati; phylum Bacillota; class Clostridia; order Eubacteriales; family Clostridiaceae; genus Clostridium; species Clostridium fessum. The sequence goes on along the minus strand of NZ_JAQEQF010000012.1, from coordinate 86,051 downwards.
AGCTGTGCCTTCATATGCCACAGCTCGTTGGAGAGATCCACATGAATCTCATGCGGGTTTACCAGACGGCGGGACTCATCCCACAGCGTCTCCTGTTCTTTCTTGCAGTATTCGCGGATGTCCATAACCTTTGGAGACTCGTAAACGCATTTGCCGTTTTTGAAGATTGGAACGAGAAGTTCGCGCATGGTGTAGGTGCCCGGCGCGAGGTGTGTCTTTTTCCATGTCTCGATCGGATCGAAGAGCAGAAGGGAATTCTTCTCATCGAACTCTTCATCCACGAGACAGATCAGATCTGCGATAATCTTGCCAGTCTCCTTGTCATAGATTCGCTGGATGGTCTTGTTGCCCGGATTGGTAACCTTTTCTGTATTTTCCGAAAGCTTGATCTTCGGGATAAATTTGCCTGTGTGACGGTCCATGATGGCAGCCAGCTTATAAACGCCGCCGAAGGAAGGGCAGTCCTTGGAGGTGATGAGGTTTGTGCCGACACCCCAGGACGTGATGGCAGCGCCCTGAATCTTCAGGCTGTCGATCAGGTATTCATCCAGATCGTTGGAGGCGGAGATGACTGCATCCGGGAATCCGGCGTCATCCAGCATCTTGCGGGCTTTCTTGGAAATATATGCAAGGTCGCCGCTGTCGAGGCGGATGCCGTAGAAAGTCAGCGGGATACCGGCGTCGCGCATCTCCTGGAAGACGCGGATCGCGTTCGGAACACCGGAACCCAGGGTATCATAGGTATCGGCTAACAGGATGCAGGCACTCGGATAGAGCTTTGCATAAGCGCGGAACGCAGTCAGCTCATCCGGGAAACTCATGATCCAGCTGTGTGCGTGGGTTCCCTTGACCGGAACGTCAAATAGTTTTCCGGCCAGTACATTGGAAGTGCCGATACAGCCGGCGATCATGGCTGCGCGGGCGCCATAGGTACCGGCGTCAGCACCCTGCGCGCGGCGAAGCCCAAACTCCATGATTCCGTCCCCGCGTGCGGCGAAGACGATACGGGATGTTTTGGTCGCGATCAGGCTCTGGTGGTTGATGATATTTAAGATGGCAGTCTCAACCAGCTGTGCTTCCATGATCGGCGCGATGACCTTGACGAGGGGCTCACGCGGAAAGACAACAGTGCCTTCCGGGATTGCGTAGATGTTACCCGAAAATTTGAAATTGTGAAGATATTCGAGGAAATCTTCATCAAAAATGCCGAGTCCGCGTAAGTATTCGATGTCGGCATCATCGAAGTGAAGATTTTTCACATAGTCAATGACCTGCTCTAAGCCGGCGCAGATGGAAAACGCATTTCCATCCGGGTTTGTGCGGTAGAACGCATCAAAAATGACGGTTTCGTTGGCATCTTTCTCCCGGAAATAGCCCTGCATCATCGTCAGTTCATACAGGTCGGTCAATAGGGTAAGGTTTCTTGGCTCCATAATATTCTCCTTTGTTGCGAAAGACGGCTGCGGGCACGCCCTTCTTTATATATATAGTATACTTCATTGTTTATATTTGCAATGAATGTCTGTGTCTGTTTTTTTAAGTAAATACAGACATATTTTATATACTATACCATAAAATCAGGGGAATGGCAAAATAATGATAATTTTATAACATGTGAATCATATCCGAAACATTCCTTGACAACCATCTGGAAAAAAGATACAATGTCCATGTTAGTGATTTGATTACTAATTATGATAGGAAAAGCAATGATGGAGACAGTAGCGCCGCACGGAAAGCGGGAGCGAGGCAGGGACGGTGAGAGCCTGCTGTGAGTAAGGCGGATGCGAAGATCACTCCGGAGCTTCGGGCTGAACCATTTTTGGAAGTCTGAGCGCCGTTTCTGACAGCGCCCGGAAGGAAAATTCAGTAAGTACCGACGGTTTCCTCCGTTATAGGGAGCGCATATAAAGGTATGCAGTAATAGGTGGTTAAAAGCAAGTGGACCCTTGTCCTGTTACAGGATGGGTCCATTTTTATTTCATATTTTTAGGAGGAATTTATCATGTACAACAAAGTTCCGGCAAACATGAATTTCGTGGAACGTGAAAAGAACATTGAGAAGTTCTGGGAAGATGAGCAGATTTTTAAGAAGAGTATCGACAGCCGTAAGCAGGGACCGACCTATACATTCTATGACGGACCGCCTACCGCAAACGGCAAGCCGCACATCGGACACGTGCTGACCCGTGTTATCAAGGATATGATTCCGAGATACCGCGCGATGAAGGGCTACATGGTTCCGAGAAAGGCTGGATGGGATACCCACGGTCTTCCGGTTGAGCTGGAAGTAGAGAAGATGCTGGGACTGGACGGCAAGGAGCAGATTGAGCAGTATGGTCTGGAGCCGTTCATCGAGCACTGTAAAGAGAGTGTCTGGAAATACAAAGGAATGTGGGAGAAATTCTCCAACACCGTTGGTTTCTGGGCAGACATGGAGCATCCGTATGTTACCTACCACAACAGCTTCATTGAGTCTGAGTGGTGGGCATTAAAAGAAATCTGGAACAAGGGACTTCTTTATAAGGGCTTCAAGATCGTACCGTACTGCCCGCGCTGCGGCACCCCGCTGTCCAGCCATGAGGTGGCACAGGGATATAAGGACGTCAAAGAGCGTTCTGCGATTGCTAAATTCCCGGTAAAGGGCGAAGATGCATACATTCTTGCATGGACGACCACCCCGTGGACACTTCCGTCCAACGTGGCGCTCTGTGTAAATCCGGACGAGACATATGTAAAGGTAAAAATGAAAGAGGATGGCACGGTTTATTATATGGCGCAGGCGCTGTGTGATACCGTTCTGGGCGAGGGCACTTACGATGTCCTGGAAACCTTTGTCGGAAAAGATCTGGAATATAAAGAGTATGAGCCATTATTTGACTATGCCGTAGCAACCTGTGAAAAACAGCATAAGAAAGCATTCTACATTGTCTGCGATAATTATGTAACACTGACCGATGGTACCGGTGTCGTACACATCGCGCCGGCATTTGGTGAGGATGACTCCAAGGTCGGCAGAAAATATGACCTTCCGTTCGTACAGTTGGTAGACGGCAAGGGCGAGATGACGAAGGAGACTCCGTGGGCTGGTATGTTCTGCAAGAAAGCCGATCCGGAGGTTCTGAAAGCATTAAGAGAAAGCGGACTTCTGTTCTCTGCACCGGTATTTGAGCATAGCTACCCGCACTGCTGGCGCTGCGATACACCACTTATCTACTATGCACGTGAATCCTGGTTCATCAAGATGACCGCAGTCAAGGATGACCTGATCCGCAACAACAACACGATCAACTGGATTCCGGAGAGCATCGGTAAAGGGCGTTTCGGCGACTGGCTGGAGAATGTCCAGGACTGGGGCGTGAGCCGTAACCGTTACTGGGGTACTCCATTAAATATCTGGGAGTGCGAGTGCGGCTGCCAGCACGCGATCGGAAGCCAGGCAGAATTAAAATCTATGAGCCCGAACTACACGGACGTTGTGAAAAAATATGCAAAAGAGATGGATCAGGAGGCAAATGGAGAGGTTGAGCTTCACCGCCCATTCATCGATGATGTGGCGATCACCTGCCCGAAGTGCGGCAAACAGATGCACCGTGTACCGGAGGTTATCGACTGCTGGTTTGATTCCGGTTCCATGCCATTTGCACAGCATCATTATCCATTTGAAAATAAAGAACTGTTTGAGCAGCAGTTCCCGGCAGATTTCATCTCCGAGGCGGTTGATCAGACGCGTGGATGGTTCTACTCCCTGTTAGCTATCTCGACCCTGATCTTTAACAAGGCGCCGTACAAGAATGTTATCGTTCTGGGGCATGTCCAGGATGAGAACGGACAGAAGATGAGTAAGTCCAAGGGCAACGCGGTTGACCCGTTCGATGCACTGCAGACTTACGGCGCTGACGCGATCCGCTGGTATTTCTACATTAACAGTGCACCGTGGCTGCCGAACCGTTTCCACGGAAAAGCCGTTATCGAGGGACAGAGACGTTTCATGGGTACTCTCTGGAATACCTATGCATTCTTTGTACTCTATGCGAATATTGATAATTTTGACGCAACCAAATATACGCTGGAATACGATAAACTTCCGGTTATGGACAAATGGCTGCTGTCTAAGTTAAACAGCCTCATCAAAGAGGTGGACGACGATCTGGGCAACTACCGCATTCCGGAGGCTGCAAGAGCGCTCCAGGATTTCGTCGATGATATGAGTAACTGGTATGTCAGAAGAAGCCGTGAGCGTTTCTGGGCGAAGGGCATGGAGCAGGATAAGATCAATGCGTACATGACACTCTACACCGCACTGGTAACTGTAGCGAAGGTAGCGGCTCCGATGATTCCGTTCATGACCGAAGACATTTACCAGAATCTGGTTCGCAGTCTGGATAAAGAGGCACCGGAGAGTATCCATCTGTGCGACTTCCCGGTTGCAAATGAGGCGCACATCGACAAGGATCTGGAAGCGAAGATGGAAGAAGTCCTGAAGGTTGTCGTTCTGGGCCGTGCAGCAAGAAATACTGCTAACATCAAGAACCGTCAGCCGATCGGACGTATGTTCGTGAAGGCAGAGACCGCTCTGCCGGAGTTCTATCAGGAAATCATCCAGGATGAGCTGAATGTGAAGAAGGTAGAGTTCACGGATGATGTCCGCGCATTTACCTCCTACAGCTTCAAGCCGCAGCTTCGTACCGTTGGACGCAAGTATGGCAAGTATGTAAACGAGATCAAAGAGATTCTTGCAGGTCTGGACGGAAATCAGGCGATGGATACCTTAAATGAAACCGACCTTTTAAGCTTTGAGACGCAGGACGGTACAAAGGTAGAGCTGGCAAAAGAAGATCTTCTGATTGACATGGCACAGGTACCGGGCTTTGTATCTGAGGGTGACAATTTCGTTACCGTTGTTCTGGATACTAATCTGACACCGGAACTCATCGAAGAGGGCTTTGTCCGCGAGATCATCAGTAAGATTCAGACGATGCGTAAGGAAGCCGGTTTTGAGGTAATGAACCATATCAACGTCTTCCAGGACGGAAATGATAAACTTGCAGAAATTTTAAAGAAGCATACAGAGGAAATCAAGAAAGAGGTTCTGGCTGATAATATCCTGATTGGCACCATGAGCGGATACACAAAAGAGTGGGATATCAATGGCGAAAAAGGTATGTTTGGTGTTGAGAAAACGACTGACTGATGTGCCTGGCGGGAAACCGTGATACTACGAATATTAGGAGGACAGGATGCGCGAGATCAGCAAAGAAGAGTTTAAAAAGAGTATTATCGAAAATGTAAAGAACCAGTACCGCAGAACGATCGACGAGGCGACACCGCAGCAGATATTCCAGGCTGTGTCCTATGCGATCAAGGATGTGATTATCGACGACTGGATTGCAACCCAGAAGCAGTTTGACGAGACAGGCGCAAAGAAGGTATATTACCTTTCTATGGAGTTTCTGATGGGACGTGCGCTTGGTAACAATATCATCAACCTGGGTGCGAAAAAAGCAGTGAAGGAAGCACTGGAAGAGCTGGGTTTTGACCTCAATGCGATTGAGGATCAGGAGCCGGATCCGGCACTTGGAAACGGCGGTCTGGGGCGTCTGGCAGCATGTTTTCTGGATTCCCTGGCGACGCTTGGTTATCCGGCTTACGGCTGCGGCATCCGTTACCATTACGGTATGTTCAAGCAGAAAATTAAAGACGGCTACCAGGTGGAGGTGCCGGATGAGTGGCTGAAAAACGGTTATCCCTTCGAACTTCGCCGCCCGGAGTATGCGACCGAGGTTAAATTTGGCGGTTATGTCAAGACCGAGTGGGACGGTGAGCGCAACCATTTTGTACAGGAAGGTTATCAGTCTGTTCTGGCAGTTCCGTATGATATGCCGATTGTCGGCTACGGCAACAACGTAGTCAACACCCTGCGTATCTGGGATGCACAGCCGATCGACACGTTCAGCCTTTCTGCATTTGACAAGGGTGATTACCAGAAGGCGGTCGAGCAGGAGAATCTGGCGAAGAACCTGGTTGAGGTCCTTTATCCGAACGACAACCACTATGCGGGTAAAGAGCTGCGTCTTAAACAGCAGTATTTCTTCATTTCTGCCAGCTTACAGGTTGCTCTGAAGAAATTCAAAGAGACAAACGATGATATTCACAAACTGCCGGAGAAGATCGTATTCCAGATGAACGATACGCATCCGACCGTGGCAGTTGCTGAGCTGATGCGCCTGCTCCTGGATCAGGAAGGCTTAAACTGGGATGAGGCGTGGGGTATCACAACAAAATGTTGTGCATACACCAACCACACTATCATGGCAGAGGCGCTGGAAAAATGGCCGATCGAGCTGTTCTCCCGCCTGCTTCCGCGTGTATACCAGATTGTGGAAGAGATCAACCGCCGTTTTCTGATCGAGGTACAGAATAAGTACCCGAATAACTACGAGAAAGTTAAAAAGATGGCGATCATCTTTGACGGTCAGGTCAAGATGGCGCATCTGGCGATCGTAGCCGGATATTCCGTCAACGGTGTGGCAAAACTTCACACCGAGATTCTGAAAAATCAGGAGCTGAAAGATTTCTACGAGATGATGCCGGAGAAATTTAACAATAAGACAAACGGTATCACCCAGCGTCGTTTCCTGCTGCATGGCAATCCGCTTCTGGCAGACTGGATCACGGAGCAGATTGGCGACGAGTGGATTACCGATCTTCCGCACCTGGCAAAATTAAAAGTATACGTCGATGATCCGAAATTCCAGCAGGAATTTATGAACATCAAGTACCAGAATAAACTGCGCCTGGCAAAATACATCAAGGAGCACAACGGCATCGACATTGATCCGCGTTCCATTTTCGATGTACAGGTAAAACGTCTCCATGAGTACAAGAGACAGCTTTTAAATATCCTTCATGTAATGTACCTGTATAACCAGCTCAAAGACAATCCAAACATGGATATGGTTCCGAGAACCTTTATCTTTGGTGCGAAAGCAGCGGCAGGTTACCAGATTGCCAAGAAGACGATCAAACTGATTAACTCCGTAGCAGATGTTATCAACAATGATAAATCCATCAATGGTAAGCTGAAAGTTGTGTTTATCGAAGATTACCGCGTTTCCAACGCAGAATTGATTTTTGCGGCAGCGGATGTCAGCGAGCAGATTTCCACCGCCAGCAAGGAGGCGTCCGGTACCGGCAACATGAAGTTCATGCTGAACGGTGCGCTGACGCTGGGCACGATGGATGGTGCGAACGTGGAGATCGTCGAGGAGGTAGGCAAGGAGAACGCATTTATCTTCGGTCTGAGCGCTGACGAGGTTATCAATTATGAGAACAACGGCGGTTACAACCCGGAGGAGATCTTCAACACCGACCAGGATATCCGCCGCGTGCTGATGCAGCTCATCAACGGCTACTATTCACCGCAGGATCCGGAGCTGTTCCGCGATATTTACAATTCTCTGTTAAATACAAAGAACAGTGCCAAGGCAGATACCTACTTTATCCTGAAAGATTTCCGTTCCTATGCGGAAGCACAGAGACGCGTCGAGGCAGCTTACCGTGACGAGAACTGGTGGGCGAGAGCAGCCATGCTCAACACAGCAAGCGCTGGTAAATTCTCCTCTGACCGTACCATCGAGGAGTATGTGCGCGACATCTGGCATCTGGAGAAGATCCATGTGGACGATGATGATGTAAAGGCACTGTAAAAGGAGTAAAAAGAGGGAGGACACACTATGAGAGGATACAGAAAAAGACCGGGGACACAAGGATTTTCGGTTCCTCTTGTGGGTGCTTCCCTCTTTTTTATCATTTCGCTGTTTTTGTTTGCTTCTTATAAAAACAGCGCCTATCAGCAGGCGAAAAAGGAAATCTATTCGCTTTATACGGCGAACCGGGCGTTTGATCTGGATGAGGTGTATCAGGACGGTCTGACGGCGATCTATGCGAAAGAGTATGGAAAGACGGCAACCGAGGCTGGATGCGAGGCGCTGGAGCAGACGGGGCTTCCGTATGTCCTTTTATTATCGCAGTTTTCCGCACCGGTGGAACGCGTGTATGTGACGAACTGTCAGCTGAGCGAGACGGGGCGGGATAAGAAGGCGCGGACGTATGACTACACGGTTTCGGTGCGTTTCTGCCTGGAAAAAGGCGATGAGGTGCTGGCACCGGAGAAGACGATGGACTTTCATGGAACTGTGGTGATGAAGAAAAAGGGATGGTTCCGCTGGCTGCTGGATGGTGTGACGCTGGGGGAGTAAAAGAATGATAGAGGGGAAACTGGAAGAGACTGCAAAGGGCGGCGGAGGAAAAGCCGGAGCGTAGACTTGTGATATTTTTTGAGTGCCTGTCATAAGATAAGGAAGGCAGAGAAAAGAAGCAGGTTTGTAAGGCATTGAAACCATAAGTTTACTGGTATGGCAAAACAGAAAATGCGTGAAACCGTACTGGAACAGTCAAAACAGGAGAACCGAAATGAAGAAGAGAACTGCCGCCGTACTGGCGGCTTTTTTGATCCCATATATCACAACACTGGCAGTTTCCGGGCGTGTGCAGGGGGCGGATGGAGGAAAAATCGGAGGAAATTCAGATAGAACATCTGGAGGGGGAAGTCAGACGGATGGTCGGCAGATCCTTCTGGATCGGGAGGATGGCGTCCGCAACAACGGAACCGGGTATGCTGTCCCACTGGAAGAATATCTGATCGGTCTGACTGCAGTGCAGATTCCGGACGGCTATCCGAAGGAGGCAGTCAAGGCGCAGGCAATTCTGGCGCGGACGGCGCTGTACCGGGAGATGGACGGGGCGGATTCGATCGAGGAATCGGCGTTAGATATGGATTATCTGGAGCCGGAGCAGATCGAGAGCCGGTTTGAGGCGGCTGGAATGCCGGAATATTACCAGACGATCTGTGGGGCGGTGCGGGAGAGCGCAGGACAGACGGCGATCTGGGATGGGGATTATATTGAGCCGCTGTTTCATGCAGTGAGCGCGGGGCGGACGCGCGAAGGGGATGAGGCGCATCCGTATCTGGCGTCGGTTGCGGCAAAGGAGGATGAGGGCGCTGGCGGCTACCTGACGCGGCAGGGCATGACACGGGAAGAACTGAAAAAACGTCTGGAAGAAGGACTGAATGCATTGGGAGAACACCCGGATCTGGAAAATCTGGAAGAAGAGCGGATTCTGGAGGAAATTCAGATCGTGAAACGGGACAGCGCCGGTTATGTGGAAACCGTGCAGATTGGGGCGGAGACGTACAGCGGGGACGCGGTGCGCTATGCGTTAGGCGTGCCGTCGCCAGCTTTTTCCCTCGAGGAAGACGGGGACGAAATCCGCTGTGTTACTTATGGGCGCGGGCATGGTTACGGGTTGTCGCAGTACGGGGCGGGACTCATGGCGGAGAATGGGAGCAGCGCGGAAGAAATTTTAAAGCATTATTTTAAAAATATTCAAATCGTTTCTGAATAAAACGATTCACTTCGGCAAGACTAATACCGAGGTGATAAACGTGAAAAATAAAGTAAGACAGTTATTCAGGGACAAACTTGTTCTGGTAATGACAGTGCTTGGTCTGCTGACAATCGTAGCCGCAGCAGGAACCGTAAAAATTCGAAAAGATAATGCGCAGGATGGAAGAAATCCGTATCTGGATGTGCCGCAGACGGAGGGAATCCTGGCGGAAGAGATGCCGCAGAACCGTTTAGAAGAAAACGACGGACAGGCGGAAACACGCGCACAGGTGGCAGGAAGTTCGGATGCCTCGTATTCGGTCAATAACCGGGATGAAGCCGATCAGAAGCCGATGGAGGAGGAAAAAGAGAGCAGTCTGGGAGCCGGAGCAGCTGCCGCACGCGCACTTTCCTACAATGGAACCGATCGCTTAAGCTGGCCGGTCCAGGGCAATGTAATTCTCGATTACAGCATGGATTCGACCATCTATTTTCCGACGCTCGATCAATACAAATGCAATCCGGCGCTCATTATCCAGGGCGATGTGAGTGAACCGGTCGCCGCACCCGCCGAGGCGCAGGTAACCGAAGTCGGTTCTAATGAGGAGATCGGCAATTATGTTGTGCTGGATCTGGGAAGCGGCTACACGGCGGTCTGTGGACAGCTCAAGGACGTTCAGGTGGCGCAGAAGCAGTATGTGGCAAAAGATACGATACTCGGATATGTGGCAGAGCCGACCAAATACTATTCGATTGAGGGAAATAACGTATATTTCGAGCTGATGCACGACGGAGAACCGGTGGATGCACTGGATTATCTGGAATGATAGGCTGAAATGCTGTTTTTAATGTGCCTTGCAGGCTGGCTCTGGCTGTGGCGGAAATTGGAAATGAAGGGATAAGGTTGTGTTTTGTGACAGGTGGTTTTGAAACAGAAAGCTGCTGTATGAAAACATGAAGACAGGGAATTTTGTTGACTTGATACTGTTTGCGGGTAGGCACTTTTGGAACCGAAAGTGCCGTAAGAAAACGTGGTGGCAGCAGGAATTTGCCGTATTTGAATGCGAAGCCACGGCAAATTCCGTTACTGTTCACGCATGCGTGAACAGTAACTTGACTTGAAGCAAGGCGGGCAGCTAATTTGCTCTGCCTTGTTTTTCTGCCAATATTTGATATACTATAGGTAAAGTAAGAATATTTTCAAAGACCAAAGGCTGTCAATGTAGGTTATAAATAAAAGTTACTATAAATTGAACGATTTAATAAGGAGGACAAAGATGGAACAGGAACTGCTGAAGAATAATTTTGAACGTCACGGATTTAAAACGAGTTTCTTTGATACAAAGAAGGCTGCGTCGGACTATCTGAAAGATCAGATTTCCGGGAAAAAAGTTGCGATAGGCGGAAGTGTGACGGCACAGGAGATGGGACTTTATGAGGCACTTTCCGAGAAAAATGAGGTGATCTGGCACTGGAAAAAGGCAGGGCGCGAGATGCTTGTGGAAGCGAGAAGTGCCGAGGTGTACATAACCAGCGCTAATGGTGTTTCCAAAACCGGAGAACTGGTCAATATCGATGGAACCGGAAACCGCGTGTCGCAGACCTTATTCGGACCGGAAAAAGTATATTTTGTCATTGGAAACAATAAAGTCTGTCCGGATTTGACATCTGCGATGGAACGTGCAAAACAGATCGCAGCACCGAAGAACGCAGCCCGTCTGCAGGTCCAGACCCCGTGTGCGAAAACGGGCGTCTGCGTAGACTGCAACAGCCCGGCACGGATTTGCCATTCGATCGTGATCCTGGAGCGTCCGAGCAATGGGATGGAAGTAGAGGTTGTGTTTGTGGATGAGGAGATGGGTTATTAGGAGCGGAATATAGTTACTGGTCACGGGTATGAACAGTACCGATTACAGAAAAATTTGATGGAAAAATAAGGATTTCTTTATATCTTTTTTGGACGGATTTGGTATAATCAAGAAGAACGAAGGCAGATTTGAACGAAAATATACAAAATCTACAGATACGTATGGGGGACGTATGGGGAAAGATGAAAGGAGAACAGGTAAACCATGAATATATTATTTTTTCTGACACCGAAAAGCGAAGTCATTTATGTGAATGAGGAGGACACGGTTGGGCAGGCAATGGATACGATGGAAAAGTACAAGTATTCTGCGGTGCCGATCATCACGAAGGCAGGGCGTTACGCAGGAACATTAACCGAGGGCGACTTGCTGTGGGGACTCAAAAATAAGACAGATCTGGTGCAGAAAGGACTAGAAAAAGTGCGGATCACTGAGATTCCACGCCGTTCGGATAATCAGCCGGTACTTGTCAATGCGGATATGGAAGATCTTCTGGGAAAGATCATGAACCAGAATTTCGTGCCGGTGCTGGATGATCAGAAAAATTTTATCGGTATTATTACCAGAAAAGATGTTATCAGTTACCTTTGTAAAAAATAGTACATAATGATCGCTCTGTTTTTCAGCGGCGATCGCATTTATATATTTCCTGCATAAGATAAAGTATAACTGCTTTTGTAGGAGAATGAAATATGAATGGTTATCAGGATAACTCCAGCCGGAAAAATGCCTGCCGTTCGGGAATGCCTCTTATGTCATGCCCGGTGGCAGGCATTTCTGGCAATCGTTGCATAAATACCGCACCGCCAACCTGTCCGCCGGAAATACCTTGTGCTGGTTCGGTGCATCTTGTTTCGGAAAATGGGGCATTTTGCCCGCAGGGTCCAGAAATCCGACCTGCCCGCCCGTATCCGCAGACAGGAGGGAACAGGCCGCCGCAGACATTTCTGGGAGGCGGAAATTATCCGGTCGGCATGGGATATGTACCGATTCAGTCCTGGCAGCAGCCGTATGCGCTGGAAACCGCATTCAGGCGGGGAACTATTTTTCCGGATCTGGATCTGCCGTTTATGATGGGAGGTGCCTGCTGATGAATGAGACTGCCAGAAAATTGATGAAACGGATTGATGATGCCAGCTTTGCAATGGATGATGTGATTCTCTATCTGGACACCCACCCGGATGACAGGAATGCGCTGAATTATTACCGGTATGTGGTGGCACTTCGGAAAGAAGCTGTTAAAGCGTATGAGGCATCGTTTGGACCGCTCACGATCGAGGATGCGGACGATGCATGCACATGGTCCTGGCTTACAGAGCGCTGGCCGTGGGAAGGGGAGGTGTAGCGTATGTGGAGATATGAAAAAAGATTACAATATCCAGTCAATATCAAGACGCCGAATCCGAAGATCGCGCAATATGTAATGAGCCAGTATGGCGGTCCTGACGGCGAAATCGGAGCCTCTATGCGCTACCTGTCCCAGCGGTATACGATGCCTTATAAGATGCAGAAAGGACTTCTGACCGACATCGGAACCGAGGAACTCGCCCATATGGAGATGATTGCCGCCATTGTCCAGCAGCTCACGCGCAACCTTACTCCGGCACAGATCGAGTCATCCGGGTTCGGACCATACTATATCGACCACACCACGGCAATCTGGCCGCAGGCAGCAGGCGGAATCCCGTTCAATGCGTGCGAGTTCCAGTCGAAGGGCGATGCGATCACGGATTTATATGAGGATATGGCAGCAGATGGTACGATTGTGTAAAGACAACATTGAGGTTTTAAAAGATAGTTCCCGATAATCTGGCATACTAGCTGCCAGATATGAGAACCTTAGAAATTCCAATGTATTTCAATAGGTACTTCCTTAGTTACAGGGTCTTTCTTGCCAACCAATACATAATCAATCAGCTTTTCAACGATTTCCCTGTCTAAGTGTTCAAGATTTGTATATTGCTCGATTAACTGACGTCTGTTATCGCCAACTTGCATTTTTCTTTCAATAACATCAAGCTGTTTCTGCGTATCAATTACCAGTTTTTCGAGCCTTTCTTTTTGTGTTGAGAAGTCTTTAGATAAATCCAAGTAATCAAGTTCGGAAAGAATACCCTTTACCTTATCTAAATATAGTTCACGGATTCCTTTTGTGTATTCCGCAATCTTTTTTTGATAAGCAGCAATCTCCGTTTCCAAAGCTTCTTTTTGACCTCGCAAGTCATTATTGACTTGCACATTTTGTTCAAGCTCATCTTTATCCAGATATTCTGCGGATAACTTATTAAGTTCATCAATCACAGCTTTTTCCAATTTGTCTACTGAAATGAAAGAACCTATACAAGCGTCCTTTGCTACATGGCGGTTAGAACATTGTAAATAATGCTTACCACGATTCTTTGATGAACGCATTGTATAACCACAATTCATACAGCGAGCTTTTCTGGCAAATAAGCCGATTGTGCCAACTGTGAAAGGTTTTGCCTTTTGAGCTACCAATGTTTGAACCCTATCCCATAACTCACGGTCAATAATCGGCTCATGTGTACCCTCAACTCTGTACCACTCGTCTTTTGGTCTGGGTTTGTTTTGCTTTGTCTTATAAGAAACGCTGCCATATTTCCCTTGAACCATATTCCCGATATAGATTTCATTCACCAACATATCTGATATGGCAAAATATTTCCATAGGGTACTGTTTTTCGTTTTAGGCTGCTTGTAACGCAAACCATGAAGTCGTTTGTATTCCGTAGGGTTTGGTATTCCTCTGTCATTCAGCATACGGGCAATGGCGGTCTTTCCATATCCCTGTGAAAACAGTGTAAAAACTTCTCTGACAACTTCCGCAGCTTCTTCATCAATAATCAAATGCCCTTTTACGTCAGGGTCTTTTTTGTAACCATACAGGGCAAAAGCACCGATATGGTGTCCGTTCTTTCTTCTGTCAGTGAGAACGCTTTTAATGTTCTCTGACATATCCTCTAAGTACCACTCATTCACCAGACCATTTATCTGTCTTGATTTCTTATTTCCTTTATTAGCGGTATCTGCATTATCAACAATGCTGATGAAACGAATACCCCAAATAGGGAAAAGACCGTGGATATATTTTTCCACTAATTCTAGTTCTCTGGTAAATCTGGATTGTGTCTTACAAAGGACAATATCAAATTTACGATTCTTTGCGTCCTCCAACAACCTGTTAAATTCTGGTCGTCGTCTGTCAGAACCAGTGTAATCATCATCACTGTATATGTTGTAGACTTCCCAACCATGCTCTAATGAGTATTGAAGTAACATTGACTTTTGATTCTGAATACTGTTACTGTCGTCTGTTTCTGATTGTTTGTTTCTATCTTCCTCTGATAAGCGGCAATAAATAGCAACTCTTGATTTTGATTCTATCATGCTTCGTTCTCCTTTTAGAGAAGACGAAACAAACTATCTCTACATAATGTTATTATAACATCTTGTAGGATAGTTTGTCTATCATCTGGCAGGAGTTGCCTTTCCTTTATTTTTTTCATATTGATTTATCAACTCTATCCATTTTAGAGTAAATGCTTTTGTAAACGCCGCTCTATCACAATTTTTAAAAACATTCTTGCAAACTACCTTTGCGTCATTTGCCATTGAACCACCTCACTACAATATATTTACAAAGTATGCAAAAATGCTTGTACATTATGAAAGAATTTGTCTATAAATAAGAAGTAATCAGATGGCTTTGGAAAGCTCCACTGGAATTTCACCATTCCCATTCTGATGGGTGAACCGTGTCATACGGGTGTATCATTATTCTGATATACAGGTCATGGCAGCAACTTTTCCAACAGTCGCTTACGGATCACTGGCATGGTCGCTCGCTTCTTTATCCCTCCTTTCGTGGGTCATGGCGTTCCAGTCCGTCGGCTCACCGTATATCAAACGTATCTGATTACTTTATTCATTTTTCAAAGAACACTTGTAAAACGGAGCTGGAATGAGGTGATAGAACACTCCGTATATATTCGCTTATTTCACTCTGACTTCAAAACCTAGAATTGCTTTAATAAGAGCAGCTCTGATTCTGCCTTTCAGTTCCATGTCGACCACAATATACATATTTCCGTGTTCATCATAGAACGGGCGTAAACTTGCTTTTGATATGTAAGCGTCATAGTGATTTAATATTTTCTCTATTGCCACTTCGTCGCCATCAGCAGCTAAACTGATTGTGGAGAATAGAGGACACTTTTTTGTAGACTTCATCATGTTATAATTCCTCCTCATACATATCTCTAATGAGCTTTAGTGAACACATTCTGTTTCTATAAACAGAGTTTCTGGAAATATCCAAAATCTCTGCGATTTCTGCGTCTGGTAATTCCAGAAAATAGAACATCAACACAACATTGCGTCGTCTTTCGCTTAATTTTTTGATTGCTTCACATAATTTCTCATCATAGACACGAACTTCTGTACCAAACACATCAAAGGAAGTAAATTCAATCGGGTATTCGTCCGATACACCCAACTGGTTTAATTCCAGCTCTGGTATTTCACAGAAAGATATTTCATGCTTTGCACGTCTGGCAAGTTCTTTGTTGTAGTTCTTTACAGTTCTGCCAATCACCTTACGAGCCAGACAGTCAAATTGAAGTCTTATAGCGTTCTCAAATGAAGAAGGTTTCATAATCTCACCTCCTTTCAAGTTGAAGTTGCTAAAGCGAAAAGGCTTTTTACCTCTTTCCGCACTAACACTCAACACGGAGGGGCGATTTGTAACCCGAATCAGAAAAAAATCAAAAAATTTTTTAAAGTAGCAAAAAAGCACAAGGGCATATAAGAAATGCTGTTCTTGTGCTTTTAAAATTGTTCCTGTTATGTAACGTGAAAAACCATATTCAAGGGTATATTGTGCCGCTGTGAAAGCTAGGATTTTTTTGACAATAACGGATATATTGAAGATTGTCGATTATACAGGTCTTTCAATGCGGCTACCTCCCAAAGCCGCTAACCCAAAACCATTATGTTGTTTTTCTATTGATGGGAAAAGAAAAAGGCGGCTTTTCAACCGCCATCTGGAAAAAGGTATTTTGTGACACGCAAAAACGGTACTGTTGATAGCGGTTTTTTTTATTTGCCGCTATGCAGCACTTTTTAATTGATTTACGCATAATAGGAACTGATAAACCTTACTATACGTTTTTCTATACCTGTTAGAAAATCAACAGGAACAGTAAAATGTAGTGAGGTGATTAAATATGCGTAAAAAAGAAGATAAGTATGATTTCAGAGCCTTTGGTCTTGCCATCAAAGAAGCTCGTAAAAAACGAGGTCTTACTCGTGAACAGGTGGGAGCTATGATTGAAATTGACCCACGCTATTTGACAAATATTGAAAACAAAGGGCAGCACCCAAGTTTACAGGTGTTCTATGACCTTGTATCATTACTTAATATTTCCGTTGATGAATTTTTCCTGCCTGCGTCTGATCTGGATAAAAGCACCAGAAGACGACAGTTGGAAAAACAACTTGACAACCTTTCCGATAAGGATTTAATTATCATGGAAAGTGTCGCTGACGGAATTATCAAGTTTAAAAAAATAAAAGAATAATTTTACATTTATCAGAGTTATTTTTTCTTAATGATATTTTCAATGTTAATTATTTTTTGTGCTATCTCTTTATAAAAAGCAGGTTCGTGAGAAACAAGCAAAACTGTGCCTTTAAATTCCTTTAATGCAATTCTTAAAGCTTGTTTTGCTTGAATGTCCAAATGGTTTGTTGGCTCGTCCATGATAATAAAATTACAAGGAGTAAGAGTTAATAGGCATATTTTTACTTTTGCTTGTTCTCCACCGCTTAATGTGCCAATACTCTGCATTGCGTGTTCTCCTATGATTCCGCAACATGCCAGGTTTTTTCTTACTTCCTTTATCGTAAGGGACGGATAACAATCAGACACTATCTGTATTGGAGTTTCCTTTTCATTTTCCCAATATAAATCCTGTTCAAAATATCGTAACTTCACTTGCTCGGAAAAAGAAAATGAACCATTTAGAACATCTAATTTTCCGACCAATGTCTTTAATAATGTCGATTTTCCAATACCGTTAAAACCAGTTATTACAACTTTCTGTCCACCATTAATAGCAAAATCAATGTCAGATAAAACAGGATAATGATAACCAACAGATAAATGCTTAACGCTTAAATGTTCTGTATTTGTCAAAGGCATTTCACGAAAATGAAAAAATGGCACAACTTCTTTTTGTTCAATAGCCTCCTTCTTATCCATTCTGTCTAGTTGCTTTTGTCTGCCCCTTGCCATTTTTGATTTTCTTCCTGCTATATTTTTACGGATAAATTCTTCCGTTTTCTTGATTTCCTTTTGCTGTGCGGAATATTGACGTATATAATTCTCTCGCAGAGCAGTTTTCTTTTTCAAAAATTCCGAATAAGTGCCATAATATTTTCCGATTTTGTAGTTATCTATATCACAAATTCGATTTGAAATTTTTTCTAAAAAACTATAATCATGCGAAACAACCATAAAGGCATTACTTAAACCGCAGAGATATTCCGACAGCCAATCAATATGTTCTTTATCCAAAAAATTGGTTGGTTCATCAAGCAATAATACGTCTGGCTTTTCAAGCAATAGTTTTGCTAATATTACCTTTGCACGTTGACCGCCACTCATTTGTGCAATAGGTCTATCTAAACCGATTGCTGATAATCCCAAACCAGTTGCGACCTGCTCTATTTTCGTATCAATCAAATAAAAATCCTGTCGTTCTAATTCTTCTTGATACTTTGCTGCTATGCCTAAGTTTTGAAAATCACCATCATGTATATTCTCATATAAACAGTTCATTTTTTCTTCCAATTCATATAGATGTGAAAAAGCAGTTTTCAAAAATCTTTTCATATCAAGCTGCATATCAATTTCAGCGTATTGGTCTAAATAGCCGATACTTGTTTTAGGCTGCCATATAATACGCCCTTCATCGGGGAGAAGTTGCCCCGTACAAAGTTTAATCAGCGTACTTTTTCCCGTTCCATTCTGCCCGACAATTCCAATATGTTCTCCTTTGTTTAATGAAAAATCTGCATTTTTATATAAAACATTTTCACTAAACGAATGTGATAAATTTGTAATCTCTAATAAACTCATGTTTCATGTTCCTTTCTCTGTTTTTGAGCATAAAAAATAGGAGGCAAAATACACAAAGTGCAATAGCCTCCTGTTAAAATTATGAATGTATAACAAAAGACTATAGACAAAACATTGCCTATAGCCTTAATTTTTTTACGTTTTATAACATACGGAAAAGAGACAATAAAAGTATATCACTCTATTGCCACATTCCCGATGAAATCTTACGCATTTCTTTATATGCTATACTCTGTACAATGTTTCATCGGATTTAATTGTACAGAGATAAGTTTCTTTTTGGGTTGATTTGTTATATAGTAATTCATAATTTTTCTCCTTTATAAAACAAAGAAATTTTAACACATTCATTTTAATGTGTCAATCTATCAGATTATCTTTTTATCCTACAATCTTCCAGTTACTATCTTTTTCCAGCGTTAAGTCAAACTGTGAAATCTGTGTTGCTTTTGTTCTCTGGTCGAGATACTTCACCGATACCGAAACTTTGACCTGTTCCCCATCTTTGATGAAGATAGGATTTACCAACTCTGAAAACAGATAACCACAGTTTACAGGTTCAAGCACATTGCCAGATACATAATAGGCAAGCTCCTTTTCCGTAGCGGTAGGGTACAGCTTAAAGAATGTTTCCAAGAACTCTGTCACTTCCTCCATTGTGGCAGCATCCACCGTTCCGTCAGATTCCTTTGTCTTTGGTTCATAGCTGGATTTTGTCGGTGTGCTGCTAATGGTCGGATTCTGTGTGATAACCATGTTTCCATTGCTATCTACATGAACCACTACCATATAAGCGGAGGTGTAACCGATTGACGTTTCACCCTCCGTTACCGTCTGATCTACGGAGTAGACAACGGTAAAGTCGTCTGTTCCAGCCTGTTCTATATCCCAAATCTTTACATCTGTTACCGTAGAGCTTGTGGGTATATCCTGCCTTACCGTATCGACATTCAAATCCTGCAAGCTCTTAGTCAGATAATTGTTGATGGCTGCGGTTCTTTTATCTATGGATTCCTGCGTATTGCTCCAAGAATAGTAGGACTTCGCAAAGGCTTTTACAAAGTTCTCTATCCTGTTAGTGTCAACAATTCTTTGTTCAATGACTTCCTTTTCATGTACCGTGTGCATATCAATGGCGGTGAAATTCTTATACACCCCAAAGCTGACGCTTGTAATCAGCACCAGCCATAAGGCAATCACAGTTTTCTTGTGTGTGCCGACTTTCATCACAGGCACTTTTTTCTCTTTTTTCGGTTTTGATTCCTTGTCCTTTTTCTTAAATATCATAGTACCATTTCCTTTCTATTTTGATTTTACTCGACCAGCACCAATCAAGTGTTTCTGCCAGTACGGGCTTGTTAAATCTGCATATCCAATAGGGTCGCCAGCGTGATACATTCTGTTGTTTCCTGCATAGATTCCCACATGGGTGACATACGTTCCAGAATTATAAGTGGAGTGAAAGAATACCAAGTCACCAGCTTTCGCCTGTGACAGCGGTATGTGCTGTGTAGCGTCATACTGTGCCTGTGCGGTACGAGGTAGACTGATACCAGCTTTCCCATAGCACCAAGACGTAAGACCAGAACAGTCAAAGCTGGTGTTTGGATTGCTGCCGCCAAAGACATACTTCCAGCCTTGATACTTCAATGCTTCTTTGAAGATTGCCTGTGCGGTAGCGTCACTGAAACTGGGAACAGCTAAATACTGGTTCACCAGACGGACATAGAACATATTTCCGTACTTATAACGCCAGCCGCCATTTTCCTTAATGGAAATCTCATTCTTATAGGTGACTTTGACACCGCCCGATTTGTCTTTAGCGAAACTGACAGCCAGTTCAAAAGTGTACTTTTTTCCATGCTTCGCCACATAGTCAATGAAGCCACCGCCATAGTTATAGGCTTGTACCACTGTGTCAATGTCACAGCCTTTTGCTTCTGCGGATTTTAAAAGCTCCGAGAAGTATTTACACCCCTGTTTGATGGATTCCTCCGTCGAGAGGGAATTAGGCGGCAACCCCATTGATTCTGACGACTGCATGACGTCCGTAGCTGTACCGCCAGATTCCACCTGCATGATGGCAAGCAGATAGTTCACATAGTCCGAGATTCCGTATTCTTTCGCATATTTTTCTACCGTCGGTTGATGTTTCAGCACTTCCTCTGACAGATTCAGTCCAGAAAAATCAAAGTAGGAAGTGCTGTTTTCTTCATCATCTGCGGTCACGATAAACAGGAACAAAAGCAGACAGATAATCACCGTAAAAATCCCACCGAACACAGCGAAGTGTCTTAGCTTCATTTCTTACCGCCTTTCCTGCTGGTCGTTTTCTTCATGGTTGACGGGTTTGTGGTCTTTTTCTGTACGGTCTTTGTCTGCTTTTGATGTTTGACTGTCTGACGGGGCATATCTGTCACAGTTCCCGAATGTTTTGGTGTAGCTGCTGGAGAAGAAGATTCTTTGGCAACCTGCGTCCTTACTTCCTGTTGCTTTGTGACAGGCTCTTTTGCTCTGGCAGATTGTGATTGCTCCCTCTTAACAGTAGTAGGACGTTCTTTGATATTCTGTTCTTCTTTAGAACCTGCCGCCTGTGGAGCTGCTTTCGCAGATACAGGCGTTGTCACTGGTCGCTCATGCAATGGGGCAGTTCCTTTCGCTGTACCAGCTTTTGTCGCTGATCTATTGTCCTGTCGCTCCTTATCCCGTGTTTCCTGTTTCTTCTGTGTCTTATCCACTATCGGACGTTGCTTATCCTGTTTTTCTGATTGCGGTTGTTTCGATACCGCCTTTTTATCCACAATACCACGCTTAGAAGCGGACTTCGTTTCCTGCGACTGGCTTACAGAGCTGCTATGTACTGTTGATTGCGAAGAATCACTGTTCTGCTTATCGGGTAATGCAAGCGGCTTCTGATTCGTTGGCAGAGCAGGCGGCTTTCCGTTACCTCCACTATTGGAAGATGGCATATTGTTTGGTCTGGTATGACCGCTGCCTGCTGATTTTTTATTATCTGCTTTTTTCGTAGAAGCAGAAGCAGCCGCCGCACCAGCAACACCGCCAACAGCACTAGCCGCAACCGTTCTTCCGATTTTACGCTCCAAGCGTCTTGCTCTGCGGTTAAGGAACATATAAGGTCGTCGCATGATTCGTCTGCTGACCTGCTGTGTATCAGAAGATTGCAGACTGAACATTGCCATCAAATCACCCAGTTTAAAGTAGATTCCTGCAAAGGTGACTATCTGTAAAAAGGCAATCATAAAGAACGGATAGCCAGAAGAAATAGAGTAAAACATGGTCGAGATACTAAATGCTGTCGTAATAATCAGTGTGATTCCTGCCCTCATCATAATGGTATTGAACAGCTTCGTAAGTGCCTTTTTTGCCATATCCTCATAGGTCGGAATCATAGACAGGATAAAACTGATTGGCAGGAACATAGCGTAAATGATAAATAGCACCTGTGAGAAAATCATCATGCCCGTAAGCAGAAATACAAAAACCGAGATACCGATATTAAAGATGAACAGAAACACCACCATACCTAAACGTGTCATGGTCTTTGTGACGCTTAGGTTATCGTTGTCCTTATCCTCGATTTCCTCAATCACAACGTCCTCCCTGTCGTCCGTGTCTGGACTTGCCGATAACAGGCTTTCCACACGGTCAGAACCGAGCGTTTCTATATCAGATTCCCCATACTGTAAGAGTAGCCACGGTTGTTTCACCTGTATGGAAAACAGGCTGTCACGAATCAAGTCCACACTGTCTTTTCCCTTGCTGCTGGAACCGGGCAGCACAATTTTTGTGCCAAGCGATAACGCCGAGCTGCTTATATCAGCGGAAAAGTCATTGATTTTGCTGATATAATTTGGGGCGTATGCAATAAAAGAAGCTGACAGGATAAACACCACAAGGAAGTTAATCACCGCATGAACTGCTTTTGTGGTTTCCTTCTTGATAAGTCCTGTGTATGCCACATAGATACCCATTACCAGAATAAGGATAAGTAAAAATCCCACATAGAATCCCTCACTGGAAAAGCCGCTGGAAGTGACACCTGCAAGCGTCTGAATGTTCTTTCCGATAGAGTTTGCGGTATCAGAGATAAAGTCCAGCTTGTAGGCTTCCTGCACCACATATCCCGTCGCATTGGAGATATAAAGGCTTACCGTCCAGACAAAGTTCGTGATAGCATATAGTCCGTACTGAATACTTTTTCCGATACCGTCAAGCCAGTTCCACGGTAGCCAATCCCAACTTGAATCCACATAGAAATCTAGCTGGTAGTTTTCCAAAGGATATTTTGAATAGGCGTTAGCGTCACTGACTGTATTATCTACCAGACCAGCCGCATGGGCTACCGTACCCGTGATAGATAAAAACACCAGCACACCGAGAATCACCGAAAGTGTGATAAGCAGATAACGGACTATTTTTCTCTTGTCCATAGGCTTCACCTCATTTCTTCCGTCTGCACTGGCGGTCTGGTATCAAAGGCATGGAACAGGTCAGCGAATACAGGGTGTATCTGGATAACGCCCACACGCCCGTATAAATCTTGAAACAGGCATTGCCCGTTTTCCAAATCCCTTAATCGCTTCTGGTTGCCCTCGTCCTCCTTATCCACACCGAAAAATTCAAGGGTATTTTTGATTTCTTTTATATCTGTGCTACGAAAGGCAAACTTCAAGCCGATATTGTTCTTCATCTTTTCGTCGTCCACATCACCAGAGTTTTGTGTCACAAAGTACACAGCGGCATTCATGGAACGACCAGCACGAATCAGCTTGTTAGAGAGTGCTTTTCCCTGTGCTACCTGCAAGAACGTCCACGCTTCGTCCAAATCCACCATCTTGAAAATGCTCCTATCCGAATGGATAAAATCTAAGGCAAAGGTACTGATAACGATAAGCATTGCCACGGAAAGCAGCTCCATTGTGGTATATTCTTCAAATTTTGTGTCCTTGTCTGGCAATACAAGGTCAGCCACCTGTATGATGTTAAGCTGTCGGTCTAAACTGATGGATTGTTCCACATCACCGTCCGAGAATAACAGGTGTGCAAAATCATAGTCCGTCATGCTCTCAATATGGTCTGCGATATTCTCTGCCACGAGTGAACCATCTTTGCGGAGTTCATCAATGACACGGAGCAGTCCTCTTTTTTTGCTCTGGGTAACAGAACGGATTGCACGCCTTAATACAGGGAACTTCTCACCGTCACGGGAAGAAATACCTGTAAGGAATGTTAAAATATCAATCGCAAGGCTTTCAGCGTCTTTTGTACGCTTCATAATCACATAAGGGTCAAGAAGTCCTTTGTTCTTATTCTCGCTGGTAAGGTTGACGATTTTGATTTCATGTGCAATATCGGGTAGTGTTTCCTGCCAGTTGCCACGCTCTGATTTAGGGTCTACAATGACCGCTTTTCCTCCAAACAGCACCGCATAATAGATGATAAGGTTGTTACAAAATGACTTGCCACCGCCAAGAGAACCAAGAAAAGCGGCAGCTAACGCATTGGTGACGGAACCCTTAACGCCCTGTGCCGCAAGGCTGGGTTTCAGATATACATTTTTTCCTGTATCAAGGTTATAGCCGATATAGATACCGTCCGTTTCCCCAAGCTGCTGTGTCGCACCGAATCCAAGTCCAGCCAGAAAGTCAGAAGTGACATACTGGATATAATCGTTGATATATCTTTTACTTGCTGGGATAAACTCACCATGCAATCCCAACATATCCCCGAATGGGCGTACCAGCTTCACATTCAAATCGTCGTAGAAGTCCTTGACTTCATCACAGCGGCGTTTCAGTTCTTCCAGAGTATTAGCCGCCACACGGATAACGTAGGACAGCTTATACATGGATTCTTTGGACTGGTCTAAGTTCGTTTCCAGCTCATTGACTGAATCCAGAGCTTCAATGACGTTATTTTCTGTTTCGTTGCCTGCTTCCCAAGCGTGGTTATCCAAGTCTTTCAATTCTTTCTTTTTATTTCTAACCGTTGTCAGAGCCTTTTTATTAGTGACGATTTCCACATTCATAGAAGTGGAAACAGGGAACGTGAATTGCTGCTGTTGATAGTAGAAGATTTCACTGGACGGAAAATCAAGCTCACCCACGATATTGTTAATCGTGAAGTAGGCAACATACGTTGTCTGATCTTCACGCTCAATCTTTAGGTACCGCTGGTTTTCCTCTATCATGCAGCGTGTAGGTCGGATAAGGTCATATCGCTTCACCAGCGTTTCACGCTTTAACTTCTTTACTGGCAAATCATAACTGTAATCACTGTAAGCAACTCCCGTATTCCCGTAGATATGCTCCAAGAGATAACCGAAATCATTCTTATCCAGCCTGCGGAACTGAAAGCGGCGTGAGATTTTACTTTCCAGTAATTTCTCCATCTTCATAAAACGCCCCACTTCATCATTGCTCATGGAAACAAAGTCACCCATGAGCTTGTGATTGACTTCATAGATAAAATCCGTAAAGGTCATGGCTGCCGACTTTTTCATACTTTTTAGGTTGATTTCTTCCTCATTCACTAGCAGCTTGAAGCCAAGAAAAAAACGGTAGTCAATCTGATTTTCCCCAATCATCTCAACCAACGCTTCTGTCTGTTCATCTACCTTTTTACAGGCTATTTCTTTCAATCTGCCTGTGATTCCTTTTTTAGAACGCTCCTGTACTGCACGTAAACTGTCCTCTGTGGCAATCTGTAAGGCATGGATTTTCCCGTCACGGTTCTGGGCGATAAGCTGGCGGAAGTTGTCATGCACCATGTACTTTTCATCTGGTGACAGGAACGAATAATTGTAAGGTGTCAGCTCATAGTAAGCGAAACACTCACCGTCATGGTTGAACACCAGATTGTTTTCAATATATTTAATCGGGAACATACATCACACTCCTAACTGCTGTAATAACGGGATTGAATTTTTCATGTTTCAGCTTAATGGCTTTTCCTGCATAGGTCACTTTTGGTCGGAGTAAAAAACTCACACAGGATTTTAAAAATCCAAATGGCTTTTTCCCGTCAAAGGTCTTTTGCGATACGAACCAAGTAAAAGCGACGGGGATTCCAAAGTATTTGAGAAATGCCCCGTCAATCATGTTAAAGGGCGGCAGCTCCCCAAAGAGAATCACCACGAACAGCGATACCACAAACCAAGCCATCTGACTGAACGTGACAGGGAACGGGAGCTGAAAGTCGTTGATTGCATAAATGACTTTTTCCACGCTCCATATGCTTGTATAGCTTTTGATTTTCTTCAATTTTCACAGCTCCTTTCTTTTCTAAAATGGAAACAGCAGCCTGTATTTCACAAACTGCTGCATAAAAAATACCAGTGTCATTTCACTGGCTGATGATAAAATATTCAGTTGTTATGGACATTCAAACACCCCATGATTGGTGACGACAAAACGCCCCTCCAAGTCAAGGTCACGCCCGTAGGCTTCATAGTCTATGTAGCTTCTTATCCTGTCTGGTATCTCACCCAGACTTTGACATTCATCTATGAAGTAATAGGCAACGTCTGTCATATCACTACAATCGGGATAATGAATAATATCGTCTGCGTGTTCGCACAATTCCTCCAAGCTGCTGAAACAGCAGAGAAGTTCCGATAACTCGTCCTGTATATCCTCTGGTAAGTCCTCCACCATTTCACAAAGGCGGTTGACTTCCTCAATGGGCGTGTACTCGTCAATCTCAAAGGGCAGCTCGTAATCATGGATAGCGTATTCCTCGTATTCGTCATTCAAGCCGATACGTTCTGCCATCTCGTCATAATCAACGGGCGGCGTGAACCACGCACCCACAAGCTCACCCTCATTGTATTTCCCAAGATTGGCGATATAGATTCGCATTTCTTCGATACCACATCACCCCTTTACTGATAGCGGAACACGCCGCTTGTAGTAAATAAGTATCTGTCGTCCATTTCCAGCTCATTCCCATAAGAGTGATAGTCGATATGCTTTTGCAGTTCGTGTGGAATCTCACCGAATACGTTTTCCTCACAGATAAGGTATTCTGCCAAAGTCGCGCCGTCGCCCACATCATAGTAGTGTATCTCGTCTTTATGGTCGATAAATTCATCAAAGCTGGAAAACCATTTCTGCTGAATGGCTTTCATTTCATTGCCGACAGGCGTACCCTCCAATTCAAGAACCATGCGGCAGTTGGCATTGATTTCCCAGAGCTGCGTATCGCTGTGTAAGTCAAAGGGCAACTCATAGTCGGCAATCTCAATCTGTTCTTCATGTTCCACACCGATTTTTTCTCGGATTTCCTCAAAGTCCACAGGGCAGTTGAACCAAGCACCAGAATATTCTTCGTCACCCTCACGATACGGTTTTGTATTATTTAACAAGTAAACTCGCATTTCCTGCATGGTCTGTCACTTCCTTTCATCATATCCAGTATTCCCATTATAACAGCATAATCTACACCAAACACATAATGAGAAAACTTTTCTAACTGTTCTTTAGGATATTGAAGAGGTATCTGTCGTTTGATTTCTTCCCATACCTCACGCTTGCGGTAAGGCAGGTCGGAAACATCATTACAGCCGATATAATCTTTCATATCCTCAAAAATATCTGTTTTCATGTTGTCCTCCAATCTAAAAATTTTGTATAAAAAAAGCAGCAAACCTATTATGATTTACTGCTAATTCATTTTAATAAAATTTTTGCCTTAATTCATCATCATTGTTAATTCTCTGAATAACCCACGGTTGCAAAAAGAATTGAATTTGAGGGTCTAACATATCTACCAAATGAGTTTGTCCTGCTGGTGTAATAATTTGCAGGTGTTGTAACTCAATTACCAATCCATTATTATAAGGAAGTGGCAATGTATGTGTTGGTTCATTGATAAACTCCCGAATCACAATAACTTGTTCTGGTGTCATTCTTTTAAGATATTTTGTTTGTGCTTCAACCAATTTTTTTGATGAATGCTTATCATAAAAGTAATGATATATTTTACTAACTATAAGAACTATTAGTATAGCAGTTGAAACAACAAAAATAATACCTATTGTAAATCCATATTTATCACGAAACTCTGTCATATATAGCCTTTTAGCCAACTGGTCTGGCAATAGTAATAATGCTCCGCTTGCAATAGACAAAGCTCCTAGAATATTAGGCGGTAATTTTAAGAAATCAATAAAATCTTTCATAATCATTCCTCCGCAATTCATTAAATTACAACAAATTATAACATCTTGCGGAGGATATAACAATATGATTACGCCCCGATAATCTTATTGAATAACTGTAACAGTACGTCTTTCACGCCAGCGGCATTGAATACCAGACCGACAGCGATTAAGGCAATCACCAGAAAGCCAATAAGTTTGGAAAACTCACGCTTGAAACCGAGATACACCCCGATAACAGCGATTGCCATAAGCACAAGTGACTGTGCATTGGATAAAAACCAGTTGTATAAGTTCTGTCCGAAATTCATTATTTCTCACCTCCTTTCCATGTTTCCATATCTCTGTCAAACTGGCTGCCAGCCCGTACCAGACACATTGTAACCACTCCGATACCTGAACCAAGAGATACTAAAAATAAATCAAATAAGATATGTTTCATGTTGTCATTCCTCCTTGTTGATGATTTCCTCTGTAGAAGTTGTCTGCTGTTCAATCAGTTTCTTGTGACGCTCCGTGAGCTTCGCATGGTCTAAAATATCTTTGAGATAGGTCGTACCGTTGGTACTGTCTATCTGCTGCAAGACTTTCCATGTGGGAGCGACCTGTCTGCTTATCCAGTTCAGCGTCCTTGTGAGCGTGTACGGTTCTGGTTTGGTCGTCAGTTTCAGACGCCCACGATCAGAACCGATAAAGTACGCCCATTTCTCATTGGTTTTCCATTCGCTGCGTCGTTTCTCCACCTCCTTGTCAGCGAATCGGATATAACGGTTGATAATATCAAAAGCGGTACGCTCTGCGTCATGGTAGGTCAGCAGGTCACGCACCGCATAATAGGCTCGCTCATTTTTCAATCTTATTTCAAAACGGTTCTTGATTTTCGTATCCTCAATGGCTATGTCATACTTTGCGTACTGTTCATAGTCCTTTTCGTAGATACAGAAATAAACCTCTGATTTGAGCGAACCGATATACAATGTATTTCCCATACCGTATTTATCCTGTTCATTGCTTCTCACCAGCTCACCGCTGCGGTAGCTCTTGAAGCTGCGGAATACGGAAATACATTCCTCATGGTTACATTTCTCTGTCAGCTCTGGAATGTCTAAGATTCCTGCCATATCATTGATGGCAAGGTCAAGACGTTTCATCACACCTCCCTCTATCAGAGCGTCCATGAGAAAGTCATACCAGCTCCTATGCTGTGCTAAAAGGTAGCTCTCCATCTGGCGGCAGCCTTTCCCTTTCAGCTCTAGCAATGTGCCTTTTTCTTTATCGGGCGAAGTCAGCACGAACACATCACCCAAGACATAATGTTTCGCATAGGAGTAGAACCCGAAATCCTCATGTATCATCACATCAAGCCTTAATTTGAGAATATCCTCAACCACGTGCTTAACGTCCTGTGTGGGAAATCGGATTCTGACGTAATCGAAGACCATTTCCAGCGGATTGTCTGGATTCAGCTTTTCCAGAGCGTCCGTGAATTTCCCCTTGATTTCTTCTGTCAAGGCTACTTTTCCAGATTCAATCCTGCTGACATACTCACGACTGACACCAGCCATGACCGCAAGACGATTCTGGGAAACGCCGTACTGCGTCCGTTTTTCCTTAAAATCATTTATCCAGTCGGTATCATTCAGTTTCAATCCCTCCAATCGAAAAAGGAATGTGACAGTTACCGATTTTGTCACACTCCCTTGAATGTTTGAAAAGTCCTCTGTTTTCAAGGATTTTTCGATATGTAATTGACTGTTTCCAGATAATTTGTGCCCCCCTGTTAGATAACGGGGGCAGATGGTTGGGGCGGCTCACGCCACCCCAACACAGGCTAGTCCGTACCTGCGGCTTTCGCGCTGCACGCCGCCTGTCCGTCCTGCCTGTTTTGTGATAATCTCCCTATCTCTTTTAGGAAGTCGTGTCCTTTGGGTACAAGGGGAGTGTAAAACTCAGATATGACACTGTTTCCTGTATCAACGTAGCCACGCCCTTTGATCTGTTTCAGAAAAAAGTCCTTGTCTACTTCACCGAACATCATACTGTAACCAAGTTCCGACATACGCCCCAATGCCACACGGAAATTGAACTGGTCACGGATTCCATCACCGAGATACTTTGCGTCTGGTCGCTGACAGGCGAGAATCAGAAAATATCCTGCCTGTCGTCCAAGCATGACTATCTGTTTGAGCTTATTCAGCACAGCGGCATTTTCCTTTGTTGTCAGCATTTCCATGAACGCCACATATTCATCAAAGATAAGAAAATACGGAGCAAGACCGAGATAGGCATAGTTTTCACCTGTCCTGTAGCTTTCCATGAGCTTCATAGCTTCACTTCTTGCCATCATACCATCATAAAATCTATCAATACAGGCGGTTATATCTTCTTTCTTGTACCAGACTTCCGGCATGACAACGGACAAATCCGCAAGGTCGGCGTTCTTTGGGTCTAAAATATACATGACCGCATTGCTGCGGAGCAGAGCTTCAATGATAGTAAGGATAAAGTAAGTTTTACCGCCGCCAGTGCCGCCAGCAATCAGCATATGGGGGAGCTTGTCATACTCCCACCAGACATTTTTCATTAAACGCAAGCTGCCATGTTCAGCCTGTACCTCATTGATAGTGATTCTGTTCGCAATCGTATCATAGAGCAGCACATATTCCACATAGCTGTCTTTCAGCTCTTTGGAAACCAGCTCACAGTACAAGCCTGTTTCCAGTTTCTTTTCCAAGTGTAAAAGCTGCTCTTGATATTTCCCCAATGTGATTTCTGTACGGATATATAAAAGTCCATGCTCCATACGGTAATACACTTTAGGAAAATAGGTGATTTTCTCTTTTTTGGTAGTGGCTGGCAAATCCTTGAAAAAGCCGCTGTCCTGTGTGGATTCTGATTCATACCAGCCATTTTCCAGCAGCATACGAGCCAGCTTTTGACGGTGAAAGAGCTGCTTCACTCTGTCATACTGGAATCTGCGATAGAAAAGGGCAGCCAGCACACAGACCAGAGCCGCCACAACAATAGTCACTATCCTATATGGTGTGACTACTAAATGGACGTTGCCATCTTGTAGAAAGCTGACCGATTTCCAGTCCGTAGTGAGGATTGACTTTAGGTTCAGCAGCATAATCACAGCAAGGAACAGCAGGAACAGTGAACCAGCCGAGAAACGAAAAACCAATGATTTGTCACTGACTCGAATATGTTTTCCTTTATATTTCAGTAAATTCATAAACATTCCTTTGGATATAGAAAAAGCAGTAAATTCTGTAGAATCTACTGCTCTATAACTATGCTTCACGATATTTGATAGCGTTTTTATTTGCTAATTTGATTGTAAATGGCTTAAATTGAAAATCCAAGTGTCCAATCATTACAATATTATACATTACTTCTTCATTTACTAAATCTCGCATATTACCTCGATATAAACTTGTTCTGAATTTCCATTCGCCTTTTTTATTTTGGGTATATATTTGTAGCAGGTAATATTTATAAGTCTTTTTTGGGTCATCGCTATTTTTTTCTTTTTCTATAACTTTTAATTTTACTTTGCCATAGAATACGCAAAAATCTTCACCATCTGATTCGTCAATCCAGCCATTAAGTCTTTTTCGTTGCAATGCTCTTAAAACAGTTTCGCAATCTTTTCGTTCTGGGATAAGCATAGGATTCTTTCTTTTTTTCGTTAAATCCTCATTATCATTACTGGTTGTCTTTTTCGTATTATGTTTTCGGCATAACATATTCATAATTGAATTTAACTTATCTTGTATTTCCTCATAATTTAAAGAATCTACATATTTTTTGACTGTCTTTTTGGAAGCATATTCATAGTTATATGAACAGCCATCTTTATGATTTGAGCTTTTAATTCTTCTTAAATGAGCACGACGTTTAGAAGTTTTATGAACAAAACTCAATTCTGCTTGTTTACATTCTGGACAAAACATATCTTTATCAAATGGTGTAGTATCCCCATCATGGGACTCTGCATAATCAGCTACAATATCAATATCCAAAATATCATCTTTATTTTTAGAATAAAATTCTTCAAAACTTTTTGCTTTTTTACTCATATAATCACCCACTTTCTATAAATGATTATATCAGATAATTTTTATCTATACTATTTATTTTTTGGTAGTATATTATTAGTTGCCATTTGATTTATTTTACCCTTTAACACAATATCATCTGCCTTGATATACCAGTCAACGTCTGCACCTTGAAATGTAGCGGTTGCCACCGTATCAGCCACAGGATTGATGATTTCCACCTCTGCGTTGTAGTCAAATTCCTTTAACGGAACAGTGGCGGGAATACTTACCTGTATCATGCGTCCCTGTTCCTTACACTTCAAGTCGTAGGTACGTTCCTTGATTTCTTCAGAAACCGTACCGTCCTCATTCTGGATATGTACCTCACGACGCAACGCCGAGAACTTCAACACTCCGAATGTCTTTTCCTTATCAATAATGATTCCATTTGCTAATCTCATATAAATTTTTCCTCCTTATGCTTTCACCATATCGTCCGCTGACAGGATATAGTTTGTGAATCCTCTTGTACCGATTTTGTAACCCTCTGCGGTGATTTTTGGATTGATAAGTTTTACTTTTTCCTCTGATTCAAAGTTCTTCTCACCAGCAGAAGCAGGCAGCACCACGATAATATCATCTGCTCTCTGCACGTCCGAATAAAGGTTGAAGATACGGGAAACGACCGTCATACGTCCGTTGATCCTACGCTGTTCCACCTTATTCTCACCTGCAAATTCCAAATTCCCGAATGTTCTTTCCATGTTAGGGATAACGTGTTTTAATTCCATAAATGTATTTACCTCTTTTCTTTCTATATTTTTAATGATTGATAGTGTCATTCTGCTGTCTGGATAGTATCTGTCTGCCTGTGAATCATCAAGGGCAAGCGTTGTGCTTGAAGCACCCTTGACAATCCCCATTCAGAAAGATAAATGATAATCAAGCAGAATTTGGTTAAGCTGTCAGTTACAGACTGACTTCTTTATGGTGGGCGGCGAACGGGAAGTTTTCATATACTGTGACCTCCCGTATTATTTAACTTTCTTTACTTTGCGAAATCTCTTATATCCTGCAAAAATAAGACCAGCAGCGGAAATCCCCATCATAGCGAACAATGCGGCAAATGGTGTATTGTCACCTGTCTTTGGTGAATTGCCTGTTCTTGTTGGTGTGCTGGGTTCTTCTGATGTGGCAGGGGATTCTGGTTTTTCTTTGACTGTCACCGTCTGCCCCTTATCCTTGATGTCCTTATGTTCAGCTACTTTGATAGGCTCGTCTGGATTTGTCACGTCATATAATTCCTCAAATGTGACAAGCTCTTTTCCTGCAAGCTCACTGGCATTGAATGTAAATGCAATCTGAACTTCCATCTTCGTATCGGTAGCGGTGAAAGTAAGTTCATTTTCCACACGCTTACCATTAACGATAAGCTCTGCATTTTCAGATTTCACCATTTCCCAGCCTTTGAGCTGATATTTCACACCTTTTTCAAGTCCGTCTAAAGTGACGGTATCAACGATAGTCACATCTTTACCAGCTTCGATTGTCTTTTTCCCTGTTGCCTTGTCGGTAGCGGTTGTATGCATGGTAATGATACGCTCTGTGATTGTCACAGTCTGTCCGTCGTCCTCAATGTCCTTATGTTCTGCTACCTTTGTAGGCTCGTCTGGATTGGATAAATCGTACAATTCCTCAAATGTCACAAGCTCCTTGCCTGCAAGCTCGCTGGCATTGAATGTAAATGTAATCTGAACTTCCATCTTCGTGTCCGTAGCGGTGAAAGCAAGGTCATTTTCCACACGCTCACCACCCACAAGAAGCTCTGCATTTTCAGATTTCACCATTTCCCAACCTTTAAGCTGATATTTTGTTCCTTTTTCCAAGCCATCTAAAGTGACCGTATCAATGACAGTCACCTCTTTACCAGCAACAATCATCTTTTCACCTGTTGCCTTGTCGGTAGCTGTGGTATGAATGGTGATGATTCTTTCCTCGATTCTCACAGTCTGCCCGTCGTCCTCAATATCCTTATGTTCTGCCACCTTGATAGGCTCGTCTGGATTGGATAAATCGTACAATTCCTCAAAAGTTACAAGATCTTTACCACCAAGAGCAGAAGCATTGAATGTATAAGAAACCTCAACTTCCATCTCTGATTTTTTTGCAGTGAAAGTGTAATCACTTTCCACAGGCTCACCATCAATAAGAAGCTGTGCGTTTTCAGACTTCACCATCTGCCAGCCTTTTAGTTGATACTTCGTACCTTTTGTAAGTCCGTCTAAAGTGACGGTATCAACGATAGTCACGCTTTTACCAGCGACAATTGATTTTTCGCCTGTTGCCTTATCAGCAGCGGTAGTATGGATAGAGATTTCTGGTTCATAATCATCTGTCAATGTACCCAAATGAATGACAGTCTTATTTCTTGAAACTATCACATCAAAAGCAGGAATCAGTGTCATTCCTTTGTTGGAATCACAGCGTAATTCCTCGATTGTATAGGTATCGTAGAGCAACGCACCTTTGCTGTCGTCTGGTGTGGAAGTACCGAACCAGATACCGTCCTCACTGTTTTCGCCAGCGTTGGTGTTCTGTGTATGAGATACCCAGTCAGCAGCGGTAGAGAACTGACCGTTTGCGTCCGTCACAATGATGTGGTTTTCGCCTGTGGTCTTGCTTGTGATCCTGAACGGAACATTCGCAAGTCGCTTATGAGTACCGTCACCGATTTTCACACCCTCCAAGTCACCACGTTTAATCTTATTGTAGATGGAATGTGCTTCGTCAGTTAAGTCAACGATTTTTCCATTCTCTGTGATTTCAAACTCAATCGGTTTTGCACCGTCCGTCAAATATCCCTCTGGGGCGTTGCTTTCTTCTAAGCGGTATTTTCCATAAGGTAAAGTATCTGCGGCAGTCGTAGCGATACCGTCAACGCCTGTATGGATTGTCTTGACTGTTTCATTTTTGTTGTATAATTTGCCATCTACCAATACCGCATTATCATTTAAGGAAATAATTTCAAAGGCAGTATCTTTCAATGTTGCACCGCCTTGTGGTTTTGTGTCTTTTGTTTCAAGGTCACGCTTTTGGATTCTCACACCTCCACGGATAATCTTGTCCGATACGGAATACTGGTTGCTGCCGCTTAATGCTGCAAGTTCGCCATCTTCTGTAATCTGTGCCACATACACGCCTTTTATCTGTTCAGAACTTCCAGCGGCTTGCATATAAGCACCATCTAACAAGTAACCGTTTGGAGCAGCTTTTTCTTCTACAGTGATAGTACCAAGCGGTAAACAGATAGTACCGTTTTGTGTATAGAAGCTGTCACCAGATACCTTATAGGAATCTGCCAATCTTGTGATATAGTGGATAGTGTTATCGCTGCCTTTTTCCGCTTTTGTCTTTGTCGTCCATGTGCGTGTTGGTTCTGATGGAAGATTATCTTTTGTGTAATAACCGTCATAATACTTCCAGACGAACTCCGCACCCTCTAAAGAAGCGTTACCCTGTGCGGTTGCTTTTCCTGTTTCCATATCAATCTTGAAAAGCTCAACCAAAGTGTCTGTGACTTTTGGTGTATCGCTGACTTTCAATGTGGAAGTTTCACCAGCCTTTACCGTAAGGGTATAGACGTTGTTATCTAACTGGAATCCTTTTGGAGCTTCGATTTCTTTTACATAGTATGTAGAAGCTCTCAACTTCACCGTATCCGTATTCCCGTTGCCATCTGTCATAAGTGTGGCAACTGATTTCGTGCAGCCTTTATCAGAATAGACACCATAAGTCGCACCATATAAAGAATAGCAGTCATTAGATTTTGTAATCGCTGTATTACTGGACGATTTCTGAATCTTGCCATCACCGACAGCTAACTTCGCCCAGAACTGTCCTAAGTCCTGTCCTTCACCAACATAGATGTAACCACCGCAATCGTAACGGTCTTTATTTTCTTTAGCGAAAGCCTTTGCGTTCTCATAGACTTCTGACTGGATTTTCTCTGACACTTCATCATAGGCAGCTCGTACATTGTTGTACCCCCAGCCTAAGTGAACGCTCAATCTTCGCCAGACAACACATTGTTCCAACAGATAGACTTGTTTGCTGGAAAGACTGTGCTTTTCTGCATACTGTTTGACGTATTCCAGATTCAACGCCACATCAGATATTTGGTCGTCGCTCATTCGCTCCGTTGCATTGATACGATTCTTATATCCCGATTGGAAATTTGTGTTTATATCAATACAGTAGGCAATCTGCCCGTCAGCGTTCATTATGCTTTCTTCAAAGCTGGAAACCTCTGAACCACCATTGTCAATCTTGACGATTGTTCCTGCTTTACCGTCCGTAGTAGTATAGACGGAATCCGCAGCATGAACCTGTGTGACAGGTAATGCAGTAAATACGGTTGCAAGGGTAAGTACACCTGTAAGCAATCGCTTCATAATCTTTTTCATAATGTTTGATTCTCCTTTCATTTTGGGTAAAAAAATAGACGCTCATTGTTGAACGTCTTAGTTGCTGAAACCATTGGAACTATGTAGGATAGCTTGCTTCATCTTCATTTTTCTATGTTTTTGTTCTTATGCAATCGTAGCAGGAAAAGGCTTGTCCTACGCAAAATGGCGTGTTTTCAAGGGTTTCCAGCTATGTTGTTCTTACGAGGTCGCACCAGAGCAGAAAGCCCGCACAACCTACGACAATATTCTCCGCGTGGTCAAAGATCCGGAAGTATGCGATCCGATCCGTTTTCTGCGCGAGCGGGAGATTGTACATTTTCAGCGGTTTGGCGAAGCTTTAAGAAATGTACAGGATCACCTGAGCAGTCGTAATTTCTATACGTTTAACCCAGAGTTTGATAAAGTGAAAGCGAAGGGATAAAACAAAAACCTCCGTAAACAATGTCAAATTCATTCTTTACGGAGGTTTTCAAACCAGCACCGAGTGCGGATAAATCCGAACCCTCAACCTCCGCCAGTGTGATGGTCTTAGAACTGTTCTTACAGTTAAAAGTAAGGAATTATCTTGTCCTCATAAAGATACACCGCATTTACAAAACTGTCAATCAGTCTTTGCCGCTGTTCCCGCTTTGTCACATCAAATTTACGGAAGCGGTAAATGAAAAATGCTATCTGTTCTCTTGTAAGCAGGGGCTTGTGCATTTCCTCCTGCAAAATGCTGACTTCAAGCTGCCTTTTGGTTTCCTCCAACTCGTCCAGTCTTTGCTTGGTGGACGGAGTAAAAATCCCTGCTTGAATGGCGTTGAGCATATTGTTAATACCTTTTTCCGTTTCTGCAAGCTGCTTTTTCAAAAGAGGCAGATAGGTGCTTTCTTTCTTCTGCAACTCCATCAGCGTATCAATCAGTCGTTCCATGACTTCATCATTCATAATTGCTTTCATACAGTAATTGAGCGTACATATAAATTAGAGGAGACCGAGGCAGTGATGCAGGAACAGATCCGGGTAGCAAACCATCGGATCGCAGATTTGGAAAAGCAGATGGAGGGATAAGGTATGCAGATTAAAGATTATGTAAAGCCGGAATTACTTGTGGTAGCAGTAGTGCTGTACTTTATTGGGATGTGGCTGAAGCAGAGCGAGACAGTGAAAGACAAATACATCCCACTCATTAATGGGCTGATTGGCGTTGCGATTTGTGCCATCTATGTGTTCGCCACCTGTGCCTGCGGCAGTGGTCAGGATATCGCGCTGGCAGTTTTCACGGCACTTACACAGGGCGTCCTTGTGGCGGGATTGTCTACGTATGTAAACCAGATTTTTAAGCAGTCAGGAAAAGAAGAGTAGAAGGAGGCGATCCGACTATCTCCCGCGGCAGTTCGGGGCATGGCTGCCGTTGCGACATCGCAACAATAGGGGAAAATCGACGAAAGCCGATAGTAGGAATAAAAACCCCCAAGGAGTCGCGATCCTTGGGGGTTTTGTCGTTGCCTGTGATGGACAACTACTATCTCTTAGCCTATCGGCATTATAGTATATGCGAAAATTCTTTGCAAGATACCCCCGGAAAACAAAATGTCATATTTTTCATATCATAAAGAAAAGAGGACAAATCTATGAGAGATATCACATTATGTCATCCACGTCTCCAGCGCATTGCGTCCGCCTGGATCAAAGCCTGTGCGACCGAGGGTATCACAGTAGCCATCGGAGAGACACTGCGGACGGTGGCGGAGCAGGACGCTCTGTACGCGCAAGGACGTACCAAGCCTGGCAACATTGTAACCAATGCCAAAGGCAGTAGCTATAGCAGTCAGCATCAGTGGGGGATTGCCTTTGATTTTTATCTTAAGATGGATGTGGACGGCGATGGCAGCATGTCAGACGATGCCTACAATGACAGCACAGGTATGTTTAAAAAGGCCGCAGAGCTGGCAAAAGCTTTAGGACTTGCCTGGGGCGGAGACTGGCGTAGCATCGTAGACAAGCCACATCTTTATCTGCCGGACTGGGGCAGCGCCACCAACATTCTTAAACAGCGTTACGGCACCTTTGAGGCGTTTAAAAAGACCTGGCCTAAAATGGATGTAGCGCCAGTCAAAGCCGACAGCGATGCCGGAGCGGCGGATCTCAAGGACATCAAGAGCGGCGCACACGGCTTGAGCGTCACTGCATCCTCGCTCATCATCCGGACAGCTCCGGCAGGTGCTGACTCTGGCAAGCGATACAGTAAGGATCAGCAGGTGCAGCCGATCCGGAAGTGTTTTGTCAGCGGAGCACCGTGGATCCAGACCGCGGACGGCTGGGTGTCTGGCAAGTATCTTACTGGCTGGGTGTGCCAGGACGGGCGCTGGTGGTATCTGCTGAGTGGGTACACCTACCGGCACGATGCAGTCTGCCAGATTGACGGACAGGCGTATGCGTTTGATTCGGATGGCTGGATGATTACCGCAGATCGGATAGCAGAGGACGGACACATACGATAAAATATGATGAAAAACACAATATAAGCGCATGATAAGGGGCTGTCATTCCTTGAAAATAAAGGAAAAACAGCCCTTTTTTCGTGTGATATTTCCCCAGAAAAAGGGGTTCTTTATACTGAAATATGCTTTCGTGGTAGATGCGCCAAAAACACCGGAAACCCTTGTAAATAAAGGAAAAATCCAGCATTTACAAGGGTTTCCGCATCCATCAAAAAAAGCAGATAACGGGAGTCGAACCCGCCTTTCCAGCTTGGGAAGCTAGCGTTCTACCGATGAACCATATCTGCAAATATACATTAAGTATACTGTTTTTTCTGAAAAAGTCAAGAAATTTATCTTGCCAAAAAGGGAGGAAAATTACTGTACACGGGTAGACACTTTTGGGATCGAAAGAGACAAATATATTCAAAACACCCACAAAATGCCCTCTTAACACAATTTATATTTCAAAAACTCGCAGAAGGTGTTATAATAATTCCGTATGGATTAGGGCGCGGTTTTCAGGCACCCTTTTTCCGTCATAGGAAAGTGTTAAGGCACATTTTTTATTTTGTATATAAATCTGTATCGGTATGGCGGATAAACAGAAAATAACGGAGGAAACTATGGATATAATCATTATCGGATGCGGCAAGGTTGGTACGACGCTGGCGGAGCAGCTTGTCCGGGAAGATCACAATGTGGTGATGATCGATACGTCTGCGGAGCGGATGCAGCGGGTGTCAGATGATATCGATGCGATCAAGCTGGTGGGAAATGGTGCCAGCATTTCCATGCAGATCGAGGCAGGTGTGCAGACGGCGGACATGCTGATTGCCGTGACAGGGTCGGATGAGATGAACCTTCTCTGCTGCCTGATTGCGAGAAAAGTGGGGCATTGCCACACGATTGCGCGTGTGCGGAATCCGATTTACAGCAACGAGCTTACCTTTATCAAGCAGCAGCTGGGAATTTCCATGATTATTAACCCGGAATATGCGGCGGCGACGGAGATTTCGAGAATTCTGCGCTTCCCGTCAGCGATCAAGATCGATCCATTTGCCAAGGGAAAGGTAGAGCTTCTGAAATTTAAGGTAAAACCGGAGTTTAAGCTGGACGGGCTTTCGGTCATGGATATTGATAGCCAATTCCGCTGCGATGTCCTGATCGGCGGTGTTGAGCGCGGCGATGAGGTGGCGATCCCGGATGGTAAATTTGTGATTAAAAACGGGGATATGGTGTCGATTATCGCTTCCCCGGCAAATTCGGCAGAATTTTTCCGCAAGATCGGCATCCAGACAAACCAGGTCAGAAATACGATGATTGTCGGAGGCGGTACGATTGCTTATTATCTGGCGAAACTTTTGGCTGCGATGAAGATCCGGGTTAAAATTGTGGAGAAAGATAAAGCGCGTTGCGAGGTTCTGACAGAGCTTCTGGACGATGCGTTGATCCTCAACGGTGACGGAACGGACCGGCAGCTTCTTCTGGAAGAGGGGCTGATGACGGCGGAGGCATTTGTCACTCTGACGAATATGGATGAGGAAAATGTATTCCTTGCGCTGTATGCGAAGGAAAATTCCAGCGCGAAGCTGGTGACAAAGGTTAATCGGATCGCCTTTGACGAGCTGATCAGCAAGCTGGATCTGGGAAGTCTGATTTATCCGAAATACATCACGGCGGACTACATTTTACAGTATGTGCGCGCGATGCAGAATACCATCGGCAGCAATGTGGAGACGTTGTACCATATTCTCGACAGCCGGGCGGAAGCGCTGGAGTTTGTGATCCGCGAGGAGTCGGAAGTGACGGGCATTCCGCTGATGAATCTGAATCTCAAGAACAACCTGCTGATCGGATGCATCAACCGCGGCGGCAATATCAAGATCGCGCGTGGACAGGACTGCATCCAGCAGGGCGATACAGTGATCGTCCTGACGAGTCAGAAAGGTCTGCGGGATATCCGCGACATCCTGAGAAAGTAGGCGGCATAGATGAATTATTCAATTGTATTTTATATCATAGGCTGGATCCTGAATTTTGAGGCGGCTTTTATGGTGCTTCCGACGGTAGTGGCACTGATTTACCGTGAGTCAGAGGTATGGTGTTTTCTGGCAACGATGGCAGTATGCCTGATGGTTGGTATGCTTCTGGTACGCCGGAAACCGAAAAATCAGATCTTTTATGTGGCGGAGAGCTTTGTGGCGGTTTCTCTAAGCTGGGTTTTACTCAGTGTGATGGGAGCAGTGCCGTTTGTATTAAGCGGCTATATTCCAAATCCGATCGATGCCTTGTTTGAGACGGTATCGGGCTTTACGACGACCGGTGCAAGTATTCTGAGCAATGTGGAGCAGCTGCCGAAATGCTTATTATTCTGGCGGAGTTTTACGCACTGGATCGGCGGTATGGGCGTTCTGGTATTCCTTCTGAGTGTCCTGCCGATGGTGGGCGGTTCCCATATGAATTTGATGAAGGCGGAGAGCCCAGGACCCATCGTGAGCCGTCTCGTTCCGAAGGTTCAGATGACGGCGAAGCTGTTATACCAGATTTATCTGGGAATGACGATTCTTGAGGCTGTGATTCTGATTCTTGGGAAAATGCCGATTTTCGACGCGATCACGATCACGGTCGGAACAGCAGGTACGGGTGGTTTTGCAATCCGGAATGATAGTCTGGCGAGCTACACGGCATTTCAGAAAAATGTCGTGACGGTGTTTATGATTCTGTTCGGAGTGAACTTTAACTTTTACTTCTTTCTGCTGATGCGGAAGATGGGACAGGCCTTTAAAATGCAGGAGGTCCGGGCATATTTTCTAATCATTGCATCGGCGATTGGCATCATTACAGTCAATACGGTAGCACTCTGCGGCAATGCACTGCAGGCATTCCAGGATGCGGCATTCCAGGTCGGTTCGATTATCACGACGACCGGTTATGCCACGGTGGATTTTGATAAATGGCCGCAGCTTTCAAGAACGATTATGGTACTTTTGATGTTTATCGGCGCCTGCGCGGGCAGTACCGGAGGCGGTATCAAGGTGTCGCGTGTTTTGATTCTGCTTAAATCGGTAAAAAAGGAACTGAAACAGTACCTGCACCCGAGTGCAGTGGAGAAGATCAAAATGGATGGAAAGATCGTGGAGCATGAGGTTGTGCGCTCGACGAATGTGTTTATGGTTGCGTATGTGCTCATTTTTACGGTATCTGTTCTGCTGATTTCTCTGGATGAATACGATCTGGTGACGAATTTTACGGCGGTTACGGCTACGTTTAATAATATCGGACCGGGTCTGGCGCTGGTCGGACCGACCGGAAACTTTGGATTTTTCAGTAATTTCTCAAAAGTGGTTCTGATTTTTGATATGCTGGCAGGACGTCTGGAGATTTTCCCGGTACTTCTGCTGTTTTCAAGGGAAACCTGGAAGCGGTTCTAGGGAAGGAGAATGCGGATGGATATACTGTTCTTTTTAACGGGGTGTCTGGGACTGGCAGAGACAATTGATTTGTTCTGCGGCAAAGATTTCCTGATTTTTATATCGGATTCGATCGATCCGAAGAAATATAACCTGAAAAAGGTGTATGCGGTTGAAAAATGGCTGTTTGCGATTGATACGCTGTCGCTGTTTGGCATGGCGTTTCATCTGGGCGGCGGTACGGGCGATCTGGTGCTGGCGGCAGTTGTGCTGGTGACACTGTTCGCACATGTGTATGTGTTTAAGAGCCGGAACTTCCGGGTGTAAGTAGATAAAAGTGGGCGTGATGTGTCTGGCATGCGCCCATTTTTGCTGCCATGATGCAGAGAAAATGGCTGGTGGCTTGTTTTGGGACAGATGCTTGAAACGGCTGACAGTGTGGCTTCCGGGGAAGTGGGACACACTTTGCGTTGACAGGCATATGATATAGTATCAATGAAAAATGAAAAGGAGATTATCATATGTGTTGGTCTTGGGGTAATGGTTGTGGACACTGCGGAGGATGCGGCGGCTGTGGAAATAATGGATGGGGCTGGAATAGCTGTGGAAATAACGGAAGAAATTCCTATCGGAGAGGTTTCAACGATGGTTATGCAATCGGCTATCGGGATGGCTATGATGCCGGAAGAGACAGCCAGTCTGGTTGCGGCTGCGGCAATAATGGCGGCTGTGGCTGCGGAAACTAGAGAGGGCGATTCAATTTGCACGAGGTGTGAACTGAGGGAAAGAAAGCCGGGCGGTGAGAGCTGCCCGGCTTTCTTCCCTTCAGTTATTAAGAACTCTAAGAATACGCTAAAAATCGGGGCAACAGGATTTGAACCTGCGACCTCTCGGCCCCCAGCCGAGCGCGCTACCAAGCTACGCCATACCCCGAAAATAAATCATAGCTGTACTTTGCCAAATGTTCAGCTGACATATACCGCCATTTGTTGAAATATTATATGCATGATACCAGGGTCAAAAGGTCAGAAGTTCGACGCAAGCTTGCTTGCAGGAGAATTTTTGACCTTGGGACCCGCCAAAAACATGAGTAAGTAGCCATTTTTCAAAGAAAAATGAGCGAATTGCGAATGTTTTTGAGAATTGCGGGAGCACGCAGTGCAGAGCAATTCGGTATCAGAGGGGTCAAAAGCTTTTGCCCTCAACATCATATGCGTATCATTATATCAAAATTACATCAAAAATCAACTATGACTTCTAAATTTTCGCTGCCGGATGTTTGTTTTTTGATGTAATTTTGATGGTTGAGTGGAATTTTACGAATCAATGGAATGGATCAACAGAATGAAAATTTTCCCAATATTGACTCCAAATTTGAAAAATGGTATGATGAAAACGTGGATAATTAAAAGAAAAGGTCATAGCAGAGTCTTCGGCTGTGACCTTTTGTAGTAACCAACCCCAAGGAGAACATCATGATAAGTTTTGACCTCGACATGACCCTCTTAGACCACCGGACGGATCAGATCACACCGAGTGCGCTGGAGGCGATTGAAAAGCTGCGCCCGAAGCACAGGATTGTGCTGGCAACGGGGCGCGATATGGATAATTATTACAGTACATCGTACCGGGACATCGTCCGTCCGGATGCGATTGTACATATGAACGGGACGAAGATCACAGTGGGAGATAAGCTGCTGTTTGAGCACATCTTTGATCCGAAACTCCTGCGCCGGGTGCTGAGTTTTTGCGATGAAAAGGGCTTCGGAATCGGCATGACGGTGGGGAATGAAGATTACTATATCCATCCGGAGATCATTGCGGCTAATGATATCCGCTTCTGGGGAAGCTGCGGGCGGCAGTTCCAGGATCCGTGGAAGATGCTCACGATGCCGGTCCGGACACTGGCGTTTGTCGGCAGCCGTGAACAGGTGAAGGAGATGGAACGGGAATTTCCGACCCTGAAATTGCCGATGTTTGCGAGCGGACATGGCGCGGATGTGGTCGAGAAAGGCAATTCCAAGGCGGACGGACTCCGCAGGCTGGCGGTGTATTTTGGAGAAAAAGAAGATCTCTCCGATACAGTGGCATTTGGCGACAGCATGAATGATATTGAGGTTGTGCAGGAAGCCGGCATCGGCGTGGCGATGGGAAATGCAGTGGATGCGCTTAAAAAAGTAGCTGATTACGTGACGGCACCGATCGGGGAAGATGGAATTTATAAAGCGTGCGAACACCTTCATTTATTTTAAAGAAGTTATTTTCCTATTTTACCTGTTCCCATTTTCCTATATAAATGATATAATAGCTACCAAACGGTTATTGTCCACAGGTGAGTTTCTTTG
Source organism: Clostridium fessum (assembly GCF_027698965.1). NCBI lineage: Bacteria > Bacillati > Bacillota > Clostridia > Eubacteriales > Clostridiaceae > Clostridium > Clostridium fessum. Next base: position 41,659 of record NZ_JAQEQF010000012.1, on the reverse strand, counting down.
AGTAGAAATTTCATGCAGTACAATAACAAGAAATGACTTAAAAGGCGCGTGCCTGCAAGCTTTGACTAAAAGGATGAACTGCGGCTGCAGAAATCGGCAGTGCGGCAGGGAACCGGACACGCACCGGGAAAAAAGAGAGGATGTAACAGATGGAACATTTAATTACTCCGGCTGGTTATAAACCGGTATTGGATTTGAGAGAAACACAGGTTGCTATCAAGGAAATCAAGGACTTTTTTCAGAGAGAACTGGCAAAACAGCTCAATCTGACCCGTGTGTCCGCACCGCTTTTTGTACTGCCGGAATCTGGTCTGAACGATAACTTAAACGGCGTAGAGCGCCCGGTATCCTTTGGAATTCTGGAGCAGAAGGATCGGAAGGCTGAGATTGTACATTCTCTCGCCAAATGGAAACGTCAGGCATTAAAAGAGTACGGATTTCAGGAAGGTGAAGGCCTTTACACCGACATGAGCGCGATCCGTCGTGATGAGGATACAGACAACATCCATTCCATTTATGTGGATCAGTGGGACTGGGAGAAGATCATCAGTAAAAAAGATCGTACCCGTGAGACACTGGAATCCATTGTCCGTTCGGTTTACAAGGCACTGAAAGTGACCGAGGACTATATGGCATATGAGTATGAGTACATTGGACGTTATCTTCCGGAAAATATCACATTTGTGACGACCCAGGAGCTGGAAGATATGTATCCGGATTGCACACCGAAGGAGCGCGAGTACAAGATTGCGAAGCTGCACGGTGCGGTATTTATCGAGCAGATTGGTGACAAGATGAAATCTGGTGAGAAGCACGATGGTCGTGCCCCGGACTATGATGACTGGAAATTAAACGGCGATATTCTGGTATATTATCCAGTTCTGGATATCGGACTGGAGCTTTCTTCCATGGGTATCCGTGTTGATGAGGATTCCCTGAAAGAGCAGCTGGTAAAGGCGGGATGTGAGGAACGCGCGGAGCTGCCATTCCAGAAAGCAGTTCTGGAGGGAGAGCTTCCGTATACAGTCGGCGGCGGTATCGGTCAGTCCCGTATCTGTATGTTCTTCCTGCGGAAAGCACATATCGGAGAGGTGCAGGCGTCGATCTGGCCGGACGGTGTGCGCGCAGAGGCAGAGGCTCACAACATTCATCTGCTGTAAAAATAAAATTGATGAAAAGCTGCCCGGGAAAGTGATTTTCTGCGGCAGTTTTTTGTGTAATAAGAAATTCATTAGAATTCCCTATTACACAAAAAGGCACATTCTTTTTATGTAATGGGAAGCCCATAGAATGAGAGGATAGGATATTTATATGGCGGATCATATCTATGATTTAATTATTATCGGTGCGGGACCGGCGGGATATACGGCAGCGCTGCGTGCGGCGGCGATGGGGATGGATGCAGTCCTGATCGAGAAAAAAGCGCTGGGCGGCTCATGCGTCAATACCGGCTGTATTCCTGCCAAGGCGCTTCTGCAGGCGACGGCAGTCTACCGGGATATGTTGAAAGCATTCCGGTTTGGCATCGTGGCGGAGAAGGTCAGCTTTGACTGGCGGCAGATGCAGATTTATAAAAATGAGTCCGTGGAATCATTCCGCTCAATGATTCAGGGAATGTTAGAAAAAGCGGAGGTGGAGATGATTCACGGCGATGCGCGCCTGCATGCGGATAATGTGGTGCGTGTGACGACCTCCAAAGGCGCATTGACGCTGAAAGGAAAAAATGTGATTCTGGCAACCGGTTCCAGCCCTGTGATTCCGGATATCCCGGGAATTGATCTGCCGCAGGTTATGACAAGCCGTGATATTCTGCGGATGGATGACTGGAATTTTGACTGTCTGACGGTCATCGGCGGCGGTGTCATCGGTGTGGAGATCGCGACGATCTTCGCGGCGCTCGGTTCCCGCGTGACGCTTTTGGAGCAGGCAAACCGTCTGCTGGAGTCGATGGATCCGATGATTTCCGAGCAGATGGAAGCAAATCTGCGTTCTAAGGGTATTGAAGTCCACTGCAATGTACAGGTCATGGAGATCAAGGATCGCGGCAACGACACGGTGTCGGTCAATTACCGTTGTGAGCGCGGCTGGAAGGAAAGCCCGGCGGACCGCGTGCTGGTGGCAGTCGGCAGACGCCCGAATATGTCGAAGGTTCTGGCGGACGATTGTCAGGTACAGCTGGAAAATGGGCGTCCGCTCATCAAGGGAACCTACCGCACGACGCAGGAAAATGTCTATGCGATCGGCGATACCGTGGCGCGGAAACGTCTTGCCCATGTGGCAGCGTCCCATGCGGCTTATCTGGTCGAAAACCTGGCGGGACGCGGACACCGGATGCAGCTTTCGGTCGTGCCGAACGGTATGTATGTCGTGCTTCCGGTTGTGCCGACCTGTATTTATACGGAGCCGGAGATTGCGGCGGTTGGATTTACGGAAAATGACGCCCGCCTTTATAATATGAAGATCAAGTGCGGTGTGGCATATATGACGGAAAATGGAAAAGCGCTTCTGGCGAGAAACAGCCGCGGTTTTGTGCGCCTGATTTTTGAGGCGTATACCAACACGCTGATCGGGGCGCAGATCATGTGTGCGCGTGCGACGGACATGATCGGAGAGATGGCAACGGCGATCGCCAACGGTCTTACGGCATATCAGCTCTCGACGGCGATGCGCGCGCATCCGACGTACAGTGAGGCGATCACGGAGGCGATCAAAGATGCGTTGAAAAATGGATAATAGAGAAACAACAGGAGGCAGAAAAATGGGACGTGAGGTTCGGGCGAGAATTGAACAGCTTCGCGAGAAGATGGCGGAGCGTGGAATGGACGCATATCTGATTCCAACATCGGATTTCCATGGCTCGGAATACGTGAGCGGGTATTTCAAATGCCGGAAATATATGACAGGCTTTACCGGTTCGGCGGGAACGGCGGTCATTACGATGGAGGACGCAGGTCTCTGGACGGATGGCAGATATTTTGTGCAGGCGGCAGCAGAGCTTTCCGGCAGCGGGGTGGAACTTTACCGCTCCGGTCAGGAGGGCGTGCCGACGACGCTGGAATTTTTGAAAAAACATATGCCGGAACAGGGTGTTCTGGGTTTTGACGGCAGAGTGGTCGATACGGCCGAGGGCGAGCGCATCGCGAAAGCACTGTCCGGGAAAAAGGTACGCATTTCGGAGGGTGAGGATCTGGTTGGAAACATCTGGGACGACCGCCCGGCGCTTCCGATGAACCCGGTCTGGATTCTGGAAGAGAAGTATGCGGGAAAATCGGCGGAGGAGAAGATTGCAGATCTGCGCGGGGAGATGAAAAAGCGTCAGGCGACGGTGCATCTGCTGACGAGTCTTGATGATATCGCGTGGCTTTTAAATATCCGGGGTGATGACATTGTACATACGCCGGTTGTATTGTCCTACTTGATTGTAACAAAACAGGAATTATTCCTCTTTATTCATGAGAAGACGCTGAACGAAGAAGTACGTGCCTATCTGCATGGACTGGGCGTTCGGATCATGCCATATGAGGCGGTATACCAGATTGCATCCGCATTCCGCTATGAGCGAGTTTTATTGGAAAAGTCGAAGATCAATTACCGTCTGTTCCGGTGCCTGGATGCGAGCGTGAAAGTGATCGAGGCGATGAATCCGACGGCAGCGGCAAAAGCAGTCAAAAATTCAGTGGAACAGGAAAATATGCGCCGTGTGCATGTGCAGGACGGTCTGGTATTGACCCGTTTCCTGCGCTGGGTGAAGGAACATGCAGGCGAAAAAGGACTGGACGAGTGGACCGCAGGGGAATATCTGGATAAGCTGCGCCTGGAACAAAAAAACTGCCTGGATATGAGCTTTACGACGATCTCTGCGTGGGGACCGAACGCGGCGATGTGCCATTATACGGCCTCTGAGACAGAGAAGAGCAGTGTGCCGAATAAGGGGCTGTATCTGGTCGATTCCGGCGGACAGTATTATGAGGGAACGACGGATGTGACGCGTACCATCGCGGTCGGACCGATCACGCAGGAAGAAAAACGCTGCTGTACGCTGGTGGCGTGTTCGATGCTGCGTCTGCTGGATGCGAAGTTTATGTATGGCTGCCGCGGTATCAACCTGGACTATATTGCGCGCGAACTCCTGTGGAGAAACGGTCTGGATTTCAACCATGGAACAGGGCATGGTGTCGGCTATCTGGGATGTGTGCATGAGCGCCCGAATTCCATCCGATGGAGGCTGCTCACATCGCCTGCTGAAAATGCGGTTCTGGAGGAAGGCATGGTTACCTCCGATGAGCCGGGGCTTTATCTGGAAGGAAAATTTGGCATCCGGACGGAGAATCTGATGCTCTGTGTGAAGGATGTGAAGAATGAATTTGGTCAGTTCATGAAATTTGAAAACCTGACCTGGGTTCCGATCGATCTGGACACGATCGATGTATCGCTTATGGAAGCGCGCGACCGCGAGCTTTTGAACGCGTACCATAAGGGCGTGTATGAGAAGCTGTCTCCGTATATGATGGAGGAAGAGAAGATGTGGCTGGCAGAGGCGACGCGAGCAATTTAGAAGAGGAAAACAAGGAAGATACGGCAGTAAAACATTAAAAAAGCGGTTAAAAACCGGCATAGATAAAAGATGCCGGATATAAACTGTAAATGACCATGTAAAATAAATGCGAGGCTGCGTGTATGCGCTATCATTCGTTCGACCGTGTCCGAATCTGTGAGACAACTGGAATGCAGGACGGCTATCTGCGGATCGATGTGGTAAACAGTGAAAACAATTTTCCAATTAAGGGAGCAGAGGCTTCGATCAGCTATGGAGAATCAGGACAGACGCAGGAAGTGCTTAGAACCAATTTATCCGGGCAGACGGAGGAGATTGCGGTAGCGGCGCCTCCTGCGTTGCTTTCACTGGAAGAACAGAACCGGGAAAAGCCGTATGCGGATTATACGGTGGAAGTGCGGGCAGAGGGCTATGGGCCGGTGAAGGTAAAGGGAACGGAGGTGCTGGCGGGCGTGCTGGCAGTCCAGCCGATCCGGATGATTCCGCTTCCGGCTCAGACCGGAGCGGAGGAGAATATCCAGATTCCGGACCATACCTTATATGGTTCCTATCCGCCCAAGATTGCCGAGGATGAGGTAAAACCAGTGCAGGAGAGCGGAGAGATCGTGCTGAGCCGCGTGGTGGTGCCGCAGACGATCGTCGTGCATGACGGTGCACCGACCAATGCCTCCGCAAAAGATTACTATGTGGCATACCGGGATTATATCAAGAACGTGGCATCGAGCGAGATTTATGCGACCTGGCCGCGCAGCACAATCGTCGCTAATGTGCTGGCAATCATGTCGTTTACGTTGAACCGGGTGTATACGGAGTGGTATCGGAACCAGGGCTACGATTTTACGATTACATCCTCAACGGCATTCGATCACAAATGGATTTACGGGCGCGATATTTTTGAGCCGATCTCAGAGGTGGTGGATGACATTTTTGACAACTATCTGTCCCGCCCCGGTGTGAGGCAGCCGATTCTGACGCAGTACTGCGACGGGCGGCGGGTGTCCTGCCCGGGCTGGATGACCCAGTGGGGATCCTGCAGTCTGGGAGAACAGGGATACAGCGCGATCGAGATATTGCGGCGCTTCTATGGAAATAGTATTTACATCAACACTGCGGAACAGATATCAGGAATCCCGATCTCCTATCCGGGGGAACCGCTTAAGGTGGGTTCCAGCGGCGATAAGGTGCGGCAGCTGCAGCAGCAGCTTGACGCGGTGGCGACTGTGTATACAGCGATCCCGCGGGTTACGCCGGACGGGATCTACGGATCCGGAACGGAGGCGTCCGTACGGGCGTTCCAGTCGGTGTTTGGACTTCCGCAGACGGGCGTGGTCGATTTTGCTACCTGGTACAAGATTTCTCATATCTATGTGGGGATCTCGCGGATTGCGGAGCTGAATTGAGTTGGAAATGGGATTTGCGGGAGAAGAATAACGAAAAGACATATGAATTCCTATAGGTGAAATATCTGTGAGCAGGATGCATACAGGAAACAGAGACAAAGAACATAAGAGGGGGGTGGATTGGATGAAAGATACCAGACGGGAAGAGGGAGTCAGACAACCCGGGGGGACTGGCCGGGCAAATGCGATCACAGAGGGAGTGATCTGGAAACAGCTTCTGCTATTTTTCTTCCCAATTTTATTTGGAACTTTTTTTCAGCAGCTCTATAATACGGCAGATGCGGTGGTAGTAGGCCGTTTTGTCGGAAAGGAAGCGCTGGCGGCGGTCGGCGGAAGCACATCGATGCTTACGAACCTGCTGGTTGGCTTTTTTGTAGGACTTTCTTCGGGTGCGACAGTTATCATCGCCCAGTTTTACGGGGCGGGACGCGGTCAGCGGGTCAGCGAGGCAGTCCACACGGCGATTGCCTTTTCGCTGCTGTGCGGTATCCTTATGACGGTTGGCGGACTCCTTTTTTCCGACACGGCGCTTCGCCTGATGGGGACGCCGGAGGATATCATGGACAATGCAAGCGGGTATCTGCACATTTATTTTGTCGGAATCACGGCGAACCTCTTATATAATATGGGTGCTGGAATCCTGCGGGCGATCGGTGATTCCAAAAGACCGTTCTATTTCCTTGTGATTAGCTGTTTTACAAACATTGCGCTCGATCTGTTGTTTGTAGTAGGACTTCGGATGGGCGTGCGTGGTGCGGCGGTGGCGACGATCCTTTCCCAGGTGGTCAGCGCGTGTCTGGTATTGGGAACGCTGATGCGTGCGGATGGCTCGTACCGGTTTGAGATCCGGAAAACGCGGATCACACCGGTGATTCTGGTGCGGATCATCCGGATTGGGTTTCCAGCTGGACTCCAGTCGGTTATGTATTCCTTTTCCAATCTCGTGATCCAGAGCAGCGTCAATGCACTGGGAACAGACACGGTGGCGGCGTGGGCTGCATATGGAAAGATCGACAGCACTTACTGGATGATCATTAATGCGCTGGGGATCTCCATCACGACCTTTGTCGGACAAAATTACGGCGCGGGGCGGCTGGACCGTGTGAAACGCAGCGTGTACGTCTGCCTGGGAATTTCCTGTATTATCACGGTGGGGCTGAGCACGATCCTGTATCTGACGGGCGGCTATATTTATCTGTTGTTCACAACGGATGCGGAGGTAATCGCGATCGGCATGAAGATTCTTCACTTCCTGGTGCCGGCATTTGTGACATACCTCTGTATTGAGATTTATTCCGGCGCACTGCGCGGTGTGGGAGACTGCTGGATTCCGATGATTATGACGGCGCTGGGCGTGTGCGTCCTGCGGGTTGTCTGGATCCTGATCGCTGTTCCGATCCGCCCGGATATCCTGACAGTAGTATTCAGCTATCCGCTGACCTGGACGATCACAACGGTTCTCTTTAATATTTATTATTATTTTTTCAGTGCGCTGAAAAAATGGAATGTGCCGCTTCCGTGGAAGAAAAAGAGGCGGGAGCTTCATAACCTGTAAATAGTTATGCATGGTTTCGAAAATGATTGACAAAACGGGGTGGTACTGGATTTTTTTCAGAAAGTGTGATATTCTTATGTTACAAAAGATAGGTGACAGTGTTTCTTCCTGGATGGATGCCGCGCAAGCGGCAGATAAAACGGAGATTCGAAACAGAGGGCAGAGGCACTTGCCGCTGGTCAGAAAGAGAGGCAGAATTATGGGCTATGAACCAATGAATGAGTCCTGGCAGATGGCGGGGGAACGCCATGAGACACTGGGACAGTATGTGGCGAAGACATATTTATGGATGTTTGCAGGGCTTCTTGTGACATTTGGCATCGCATTAGCCGGATACGTGACGGGAGCGATTTTGTATGTATTTCAGGTTCCGTATGCGACCCTCGCATTGACGGGACTGGAGCTTTTGACGGTGATCTGGCTGAGTGCCCGGATTCACAAGTTATCGGTGGGAGCGGCGAGAGGGCTGTTTCTATTCTATGCAGCTTTAAACGGCGTTGTTTTCTCGATGTATTTCCTGATCTTCGGTGTTGTGGAGATGGTGTTTGTATTTGCGGCGACCGCGCTGTTCTTCGGAATGATGGCGGGCGTCAGCCTGATCTTCAAGCTGGACTTGAGCGGAATCCGTCCATTGCTCGTTGGCGGACTGCTGTTTCTGATTCTCTTTGGTCTGCTTTCAATGTTTTTAAATCTAGGCAGCTTTGAGACAGTGCTCTGCTATGCCGGTATCGTGGTATTCTTAGGCTTTACCGCTTATGATACAACCAAGATCCGGGATAATTACCAGATTTTCTCCGCGGATCCGGAGCTGCTTCAGAAAGCATCGGTATTCTCAGCGCTGCAGCTGTATCTCGATTTTATCAACCTGTTTCTGTACATTATCCGCCTGATGAACCGGAATCGGAAATAGGAAAAAATCTTTCAGGAGAACAGAAGTTCCTTTGCAGGAATAAAGAAAAGTGGAATTTTGCGGAAAACTGAATATGCAAAAATGAAATGCCGGAACGGGGGAAAGCTTTGTTCCGGCATTATTGTGTTTTTCTGCTTGAAAATCCTGTTTTTGGCATGGACGGCTTCATTCTTTTAGCAGAAAGGGAAGCATTCTGTAATAAATTTGACAGATTTTATTTAAAGTTTCTCTATTGAAGTGGATGGGGAGTATCTGTTAAACTAGATTATAATAGGGAAAGTCCTGCTGTTGGTTACACAGTGTGTGGATGAACCATATCTGTTTCGCATATGCCCCCGCCGGATCAGGCGGGGAAATGTATATAAAATGGTGAACAGACAACAGGAATAAAAGGATAATCAAGGAGGTTTTTTGGCATGAATCGGAATAGAGTGAACAAAAAAAGGATGGGGGGCGCGCGTGTGCTTTCACGGGCAGCGGCTGGCATGCTGGCAGCAGCGCTGTGCTTTCAGCCGATGACAGCGCTGGCAGGACCGGCGGGAGATTCTTCTCTTACATCGTCATCCTCGAATGCGGGGCCGGGCGGCGGTTCGGTCAGCTCCAATTCGGGAAGTACAGGCAGCTCTGGCGGTTCGACTTCTGTTTCCAATGGAGGTGTGAGCGCGGTCACATCGGGGCTTGGCGTGTACCGGGTGACGGAGAATGAGGGGATCGGTGCGATTGCGCGCGGCGTGGATGTGTCTTACTGGCAGCAGAATGTAAATTGGAGCCAGGTGGCATCGGATAATGTACAGTTTGCGATGCTGGCAACCCGGTTCCGCGGTAATGTGGATCCGTTTTTCGCTATGAACGCGGCAAATGCGAGCCAGGCAGGGCTGCGGCTGGGCGCGTACATTTATTCGTATGCGACTTCGGTCGAAATGGCGCAGCAGGAGGCGGATTTTGTCCTGAATCTTATCAAGGATTATCCTATCTCCTTCCCGGTTGTCTTTGATGCCGAGGATGCTAATACGCTGGGAACTCTGACGCAGTCTCAGGTCAGCGATGTGATCAACGCGTTCTGTAAGCGGATTCAGGATGCAGGATATTATCCGATGGTCTATGCAAATGAATACTGGATTGCCAATAAGATCGATATGTCGAAGATTTCGTATGATATATGGGTGGCAAAATACCAGCAGAAGTATACATATTCAAAGACCTCGATGTGGCAGGCGTCCAACACCGGTTCGGTCAAGGGCGTGAACGGCAATGTGGATATTGATTATCTGTATAAAGATTATACGCAGATCATTCCGGGCAATACCTGGCGGACGATCGCGGGGAACCGTTACTATTATCAGAACCATGTGATGCAGAAATCGGCGTGGATTAACGATGGTCAGAATTGGTACTATATGAATGCGGCGGGCAATCCGTCTAAAGGATGGCTGGAGCTTTCAGGCAAAAAGTATTATCTGGAGGCGGATGGTCATATGATTACCGGCTGGAAGACACTGGACGGCGGCTGGCGTTATTTTGATGCATCGGGCGAGCAGGCGACGGGCTGGCGTGCGGTTGATGGGAGCTGGTATTTCATGGCGGACAATGGTCTGATGCAGATGGGCTGGCTGGAGACGGGCGGCAAGAAATATTATCTGAACGCATCCGGCGCGATGCAGGCGGGCTGGCAGAACCTGGGCGGAAGCTGGTATTACTTTGACGGCTCCGGCGCCATGACGACGGGCTGGCAGGCAGTCGGCGGAAAGTGGTATTACATGAACGAGTCCGGCGTGATGCAGACCGGCTGGCTGGATCTTGGCGGTAAGAAATATTACCTGGATGCCAGCGGCGCGATGTACGCAGGTATTACGTTCGAGATGGATGGAAATACCTGGCAGGCAGCGGCAGACGGAAGCTGCACGGTAGTTCTGCCGGAGGAGAATGCGGCGGGAAATGGCGGTTCGACGGATGGACAGACTCCGACAACCGGAAGCCAGTCACCGGTGCAGTCGTCCGGTCCGGCAGGGGTATAATATAAATATGATTTGAACCAGTACCCAGATATTGGAGCTGATTCAGTTAAAAAAATGAAAAAGTAAACAAATTCGAACGGAAATAACTTGCTTTTTTGCCGACCTCATTATACAATGTTAAACAGGCAAAAAAATGGACTTGCTTATGGGATGGAGGAAACCAGCATAAGTAATCTGGCATAACATGACGTTTCAAACTGCTATATCAACTGTATGTGCAAGATAAGCTGCGGCTGTTCCGGTGCGGATTTGACGAAAGATGCGAGGCTCTTCTGGCTGCAAATTAGGAAGAGCCTCGGTATGCGTTATATCGGCAAAAGCGCAGAATCGGGATGGCGGGCACAGAAGTAGTGCGAAAGCGGGGCGTTTGTCAGCAGGAAACTGTGAAAGCAGTGGTTCGCAGGCAGACAGCTGCGCTAAGACGCAGGCAGGGAAAGGTCGGAGAATGCAGATTCCGGATTTAGTACTGCATGGAAGCAGCGTGTTTTTACATATTGTATAATGATTATATAATCAGAACCGTCGGCGGAGTTGTAGTGCTAAAAAAGGGATGTCAGTGCGGCTGGCTGCCGGAATCATTTCCGGAAACAGGGATGAGGGCAGTGTTTGTCATCAGTCAGGCACCGGACAGCGCTTATGTGAGAATCGAATAACAAGTCAGTGGTACAGATGTTTATGTATGCATGGCTATTAAAGTCGGATTCGCATAGACGGAAGTGCATGCCATTTATGTATGCAGAGGAGATTGTACAATCCTCTGTTGCCGCAGCGTGTCAGATGGAGAATTCCCGGAGTGGATGACAAGCTCTGGAAATTTTGCAAAAACACCTGCAAACACAGATAGGTGGGAAGTATCACGGATGGCGCCATGAAAGAAACATGGATGCTGTCAGGATATGATTCACGAAGAAAGAGGGACGTCCGTCAAAGCATGGAACGATCTAATTACGAGGTGACACATTTATGAAACAGAATATGAAAAGAATGCTGCTTGTACTTTGCATGGCAGTCTGCTTTTTCGCTCTGTCCGCCTGTGGTAGCGCTTCTGAAGAAGCGGTAGAGCCGATTTCTCCGGAGATCGAGCAGACCATGAGCGATGGCGCTAAGAGCTATCTGGAGCAGTTCGCCAGCTACAGTGACGAAGATCTGGCAGCACAGCTGAAACAGGCTGAGAAGCAGAAAAACACAGTCATTGAGTCTGCAATTTCTTCCTGGACCAGTTCTAAGGACGATTTAGGCAAGATGGGTGAGATTCAGAGCGTGACCGTAGAGCGCGCCGATGATGACAGCTACACAGCAGTTGTTCAGGCTTCCTTTGAGAAGAGAAACTTGACTTTCTCCCTGACCGCTGAGGAGAGCGTAAGCAGCTACGGCGGTACTTCTCTGGTACCGACTGAGTTATCCTTTGTTGTAAACTACAGCTTCGGTGAGAAGATGGAGAAGGCAGCATTAAATACCCTGATGGGTATGGGTACCGTATTCCTGGTACTGATCTTCATCAGTTTAATTATCAGCAGCTTCAAGAAGGTTAACGAGATTGAGGCAAATGTAAAGGCTAAAAAAGCAGGAGCAGAGGCACCGGCAGCAGCACCGGCACCTGTACAGACTGCAGCACCGGCAGCAGCGCCGGCACGTACCGCAGCACCAGCAGCAGGCAATGCGGCAAACGATGGAGAACTGGTAGCAGTTATCACTGCAGCGATCGCAGCAGCAACCGGCGTACCGGCAGACAGCGTAAATATCCGCTCCATTACACGTAAATAATCATCGATAAAATCTGGAGGAATTTAAAATGAAGAATTATACTATCACCGTAAATGGTACAGCATATCAGGTAACCGTAGAAGAAGGATTTGCAGGCGCAGCAGCACCGGCTCCAGCAGCAGCTCCAGCACCGGCAGCAGCTCCGGCTCCAGCAGCAGCACCGGCAGCAGGCGGCGTAACCATCACATCCCCGATGCCAGGTAAGATCCTTGGTATTAAGGCAGCAGCTGGCACAGCTGTAAAACGTGGTCAGGTTATCCTGCTTCTGGAAGCTATGAAGATGGAGAACGAGATCGTAGCTCCTCAGGACGGTACCGTTGCCAGTGTTAATGTTGCAGTAGGCGATATGGTAGAACCGGGCGCAGTTCTTGCTACATTAAACTAATCTAATTTTTATAAAACTGGCTGAAAAAATACGGGATATGTTATTCCGTTTGGAGGAATTAATATGGAATATATAACAACTACATTGTCCAATCTTCTTCAGCAGACAGCATTCTTAAACCTGACATTTGGAAACATCGTTATGATTTTCGTAGCGCTGATTTTCCTGTATCTGGCAATCGGAAAAGGATTCGAGCCGTTACTGCTTCTTCCGATTTCCTTTGGTATGCTGCTTGTAAATATCTATCCGGATATTATGAGATCGATTGAAGACTCATCGAACGGAGTTGGTGGACTTTTACATTACTTTTATTTACTGGATGAGTGGAGTATCTTACCATCCCTCATCTTCATGGGTGTCGGTGCGATGACAGACTTCGGTCCGCTGATCGCTAACCCGAAGAGCTTCCTGCTCGGTGCAGCTGCTCAGTTCGGTATCTACGGCGCTTACTTCATGGCTATCTTCATGGGATTCAACGATAAGGCTGCGGCTGCTATCTCCATCATCGGTGGTGCAGACGGCCCGACCTCTATCTTCCTGGCAGGTAAACTTGGTCAGACAGGTCTGATGGGACCGATTGCCGTAGCAGCTTACTCCTACATGGCTCTGGTTCCGATTATCCAGCCGCCGATCATGAAACTCCTTACCACCAAAGAGGAGAGAGAGATCCGTATGGAGCAGCTTCGTCCGGTATCCAAACTGGAGAAGATTCTGTTCCCGGTTGTTGTTACAATCGTTGTCTGCATGATTCTGCCGACAACTGCTCCGCTGGTTGGTATGCTTATGCTTGGTAACCTGTTCCGTGAGTCTGGTGTTGTTAAGCAGCTGACAGAGACTGCTTCCAACGCCCTGATGTACATCGTCGTTATCTTCCTGGGTACTTCCGTAGGTGCTACTACCAGTGCAGAGGCTTTCTTAAACCTGGATACCATCAAGATCGTAGTTCTGGGTCTGATTGCATTCGCTCTGGGTACTGCAGCAGGTGTTATCTTCGGTAAGATTATGTGCAAGGTAACTCATGGTAAGGTAAACCCGCTGATCGGTTCCGCAGGTGTATCTGCAGTTCCGATGGCAGCACGTGTATCCCAGAAGGTTGGTTCTGAGGCAGATCCGAGCAACTTCCTTCTGATGCACGCAATGGGACCGAACGTAGCTGGTGTTATCGGTACTGCCGTAGCAGCAGGTACATTCATGGCTATCTTTGGCGTGAAATAGGATCGAGCAGATTTATTCTGAATAATGTATTTATATAGTAGGGTGGGATTCTTCGGGATTCTGCCCTATTGTTATATGCAAACGTCGGTTGCTGTTCGCAGGTAGGAATTTTCTGAACTGAAAATCCCGTTGCTGGGCACACGTGTGTGAACAGTAACAAACGTCGTTTTTTGTCGAATTTAATCGGTCGAAATAGTTTGCTTTTTGCTGGTGGAAGACGTAAAATGACAGTGAAGTAAGGAGGAATGGCACTAGAGAATAGAAAAGGAGAATGCATAGGATGGCGGATATGAGAGAAGAATTAGTTCAAAAGATTGAACGGGCAAGACAGCAGCTGAATCAAAATATTGACACAAAGGCAGCATATGACACAATTTATCACTACAGTGTGGAGCTTGACAAACTCTTAAATCAGTATATCGGGCTGGAGACGGAGACTGAAAGAGGGCTGGAGACGGCGCTATAAAATAAGAGTGGAAATAGAAACAAATATAGATAAGTACAGAAAACTCAGGTACATGTGTTCGGAAAAAGAACCGGTGCCTGAGTTTTCTGATTTTTTTTCGATTTAGACCTTGCCATTTTGATGGGCATGTACTAAAATAAACATAACAAGTGGTAGAAAGTGGTGAAAAGTGGAACGAAATGGATTTTCGGGACACAAAAGTGGTACACATCGGATGACGGGTGATTGATATGTTCATGGGAGAATACAATCATACAATCGATGCGAAGGGACGTTTGATCGTTCCGTCGAAGTTCAGGGAACAGCTTGGAGACGAATTTGTGGTGACAAAGGGGTTGGATGGCTGTCTTTTTGTGTACGATAACACCGAGTGGAAAAAGTTCGAAGAGAAGTTACAGGCACTCCCACTTACCAATCAGAATGCCAGAAAATTCTCCCGTTTCTTTCTGGCAGGTGCCTCGGCGTGTGAGGTGGATCGTCAGGGACGAATCCTGCTTCCTTCGGTTCTGCGGGATTTTGCAGGACTCGAGAAGGAGGTTGTTCTGGTCGGCGTCGGAAGCCGGATCGAGATCTGGAACAAGGCGACCTGGGCGGAGAAGAATGTCTATGATGACATGGAAGAGATTGCAGAAAATATGGAAGGCCTTGGCATATGATATTTAATCACAAATCAGTATTATTAAATGAGACGGTTGACAGTCTCTGTGTAAAGCCCCAGGGTATCTATGTGGATGGGACACTGGGAGGCGGCGGTCACGCGAGCGAGGTGGCGGCACGGCTGGGAGACGGCGGACGCCTGATCGGGATTGATCAGGATGCTGACGCGATTGCGGCTGCGTCAGAACGTCTGGCTCCCTTTGGAGATAAGATAACCGTTGTGCGGAGCAATTATGAGCGGATTGCACAGGTGTTAGATGAGCTGGAGATTCCGCAGGTGGATGGAATTTATCTGGATCTGGGTGTTTCTTCCTTCCAGCTTGACACAGCGGAACGGGGATTTACCTATCGCGAGGACGATGCGCCGCTGGATATGCGGATGGATCAGAGAAATGAGCAGACCGCGAAGGACATCGTCAATACCTACAGTGAAATGGAACTGTACCGGATCATCCGGGACTACGGTGAGGATCGGTTTGCGAAGAATATTGCAAAACACATCGTTCAGGCACGACAGAAAAAAGAGATTGAGACGACAGGCGAGTTGACGGAGATCATCCGGGCATCGATTCCGGCAAAGGTCCGGGCGACCGGCGGTCATCCGGCAAAGCGTACGTTTCAGGCGATCCGGATCGAGTTAAACCGGGAACTGGATGTGCTGGAAGATTCGATCGATACGATGATTGAGCGCCTGGCACCGGGCGGACGGCTTTCGATCATTACGTTCCATTCCCTGGAAGATAGAATCGTAAAGAACCGTTTCCGGACGAATGAAAATCCATGCATCTGCCCGCCGGATTTTCCGGTCTGTGTCTGTGGACGCAAAAGCCGCGGCAGGGTGATTACAAGAAAACCGATTCTTCCGACCGATCAGGAGATGGAAGAAAACCCGCGTTCCAAGAGCGCAAAGCTCCGGGTATTTGAAAAATCATAAACAAAAGCATAACTGCACCGCAGAACAGAGATCGTTTCAGGTGCGGGGGAGATAAAAGAGAGAAAAAGCGAAAGAGCAGGGAGGGAACGTTATGTCTGTCAGAAGGAGACAACATGTATCGGCCTCCACGTATGTGGACGGTAATACCGTGCGAAAAGTTCAGAGAACCGTGGAGATAAGACCAGAAAGAGATGAGAGAGAGGAGTACCGGCATAAACACGCCGTGCGCCGCAACCAGGAAAAGGCGCTTTACATGAACGGACCGTATGTGCTGGCGCTGACCATCGCTGCGCTGATCACGCTGGTTTTATGTATGAATTATCTGCATAAGCAGGCGTCGATCACGACCCGTATCAACCACATTGAGGATCTGGAGTTGAAACTGGAGAACCTGAAGTCCGAGAATGATGCACTTCAGACCCGGATTGACACGTATGTGGATCTGGATCATGTATATAAAGTGGCGACCGAAGAGCTCGGCATGGTATATGCAAATAAGGATCAGATTCTTTTATATGACAAGACGGAAAGCGAGTATGTAAGACAGTATGAGGACATCCCAAAACACTAACGGCAGACAGACCTTTCGGAAATATATGCAGGAAAAGCTGGCAATTACCGTCCTGGTAATTATGCTGGCTTTGTTTGCATTGGTGCTGGTGCTTTATAATCTGGTAAAAAGTAAGGGCGAGTCGTACAATCAGATAGTCCTGAGCCATCAGGACTATGAGAGCCGCACGATTCCCTATAAGCGCGGCAATATTATCGACCGGAACGGGACGTATCTGGCGATTAGCGAGAAAGTTTACAATCTGGTCATCGATCCGAAGCAGATTCTGGATACGGAGGAAAACTACCAGTATCTCGATGCCACGCTGGACGCGCTGGTGGAGTGCTTCGGTTACAAGCGGGACGAGCTGCAGGCGATGATCGAGGAGAAAAAAGACAGCCAGTATGTGATCTATGCGAAACAGCTTCCAGCGGAAGACAAAGAGAAGTTTGAGACTTATGAGAAGGACAAGAACAAGGAATACCGGGCGCTGCCGACGGAGGAAGGCGGCAACCAGCGTATCACGGGCGTATGGTTCGAGGAAGAATATAAGAGAACGTATCCGTACAATGAGCTGGCATGCAATGTGGTTGGTTTTGCCCTCAAGGATGGCAATGCATCCGGCGGTGTTGAACAGTATTATAATGATATCCTGAACGGTGTGAGCGGTCGTGAGTATGGTTATTTAAACGGCGATTCGAACGTCGAGCGAACGGTAAAACCGGCGCAGAACGGAAAGACGCTGGAGTTGACGATCGACGTCAACATCCAGAAGATTGTCCAGAAATATCTGGATGAGTGGCAGGCGGGCATTGGAAGTAATCTGGCGGCGGCGATCGTCATGGATCCGAACAGCGGTGAGATCCTGGCGATGGATACGACGACCCGTTACAATCTGAATGATCCGTACAATTTAAGCACCTACTATACGGATGAGGAAATCCAGGCGATGGATGAAAAGACGAAGTCCGAGGCGTGGTATAAAATGTGGAGAAACTTCTGCGTGAGCGACTCTTATGAGCCGGGTTCTCCACAGAAAGCATTTACGGTAGCCGGGGCGATCGAGGAAGGCGCGATTTCCGGAAACGAGGTCTTTGAGTGCGGCGGAAAACTGCATTTCGGAGACTGGGATATCCGGTGTGTTGCCCGAGCCGGCCACGGACCGCTGACGATCACACAGGGATTGATGAAATCCTGCAACGTCGTTATGATGCGTATTGTATCACTGGAGGGAAAAGAGAAGTTTGTCCAGTATCAGAAGATTTTCGGATTTGGCGAGAAGACGGGCATCGACCTTCCGGGCGAGGCGTCCGGTCTGATTTATCAGGCATCCAATATGGATCCGGCATCTCTGGCGACCAACGCATTTGGACAGAACTATAACTGTACGATGGTGCAGATGGCAGCTGGATATGCGTCCTTAATCAACGGCGGTTCCTATTATGAGCCGCATGTGGTAAAAGAGATTCTGAACGACGAAGGATCCGTTGTCAAATCCGTTTCCCCAAATCTGGTGCGAGAGACGGTTTCGGAATCGACCTCGAACTTCATTAATAATGCGCTTTACCAGACAGTATCAGGTGATGGCGGTACCGCGGGCGCGGCGGCAGTTGCTGGTTACGAAGTGGCTGGTAAGACAGGTACGGCGCAGAAGCAGCCGCGTGCGGAGAAGAATTATCTGGTTTCCTTTATCGGATATGCACCGGCATACAATCCGCAGGTACTCTGCTATGTGGTAGTAGATACCCCGCATCTGCCGGGCGAGCAGCAGGCACATTCGACTTTTGCCAGCGAGATTTTCAGCAAGATCATGGCGGAAGTCCTTCCATATAAGAATGTATTCCCGGCAGGAGGCGCGGCACAGGATCTCGAGACCAATCTTTCCAGCCAGAAAGAAGGCATTATAAGCGGCACAGCAACCGAGGATCCGAATGCAGCTGAAACACCGGCAGAGACGACTCCGGCTCCGGAGGGCGGCTGGGCGAACTACGATGAGGAATTTATCGATTCCGGAGACGAGTACAGCTATCCGGATACGATGGGAAATGTGCAGGATGAATCGGCGGCGGTTGGAAACGGAGAAACGTCTGGAACGGGCAGAGACACCGGAACAGCGGATAATGCCGGAGAAACGGCAGCTTCCCAGGAAGCGCAGGCAGCGGGAGATTAAGAATTGTGCCTGTCGGCAAGAGCTATCTATCTTGTGTGGAAAATACGTAACTGTTCACAGGTAGGAATTTTCTGAACTGAAAAATCCGTACGATACAGTTCTGGCAGCAGATTTTGCCGATTTGGAATGCGTAGCATCGGCAAAATCCCGTTGCTGGGCACACGTGTGTGAACAGTAACGAAAATACAGAATAAAGAAACGGTTCTTATGATATACTGTAGCAATGAGATCAGACAGGAAGCAGTATGAATCGGAACCGGACGCATCACAGAGGAAGAACTGTCTTTTTGTGCGCCGCCATCTGCCTGTGCATGGCAGGATTGGCGGGGAGACTGTTCTTCCTCATGCTGTATAAAGCGGATTATTACAGCCAGATGGCGGAGGAGCTGCATCAGCGGGAGCGCAGTATCAAAGCGCCGCGCGGGCGGATCCTTGACCGGAACGGAACGGTGATCGCTGATAACCGGACTGTGTGTACTATCTCAGTGATTCATAATCAGGTAAAAGATCCGGAGACAGTTATCCGGGTTTTAAGCGAAGAACTGGGACTTCCGGAGGCGGAAGTGCGGAAAAAGACGGAAAAGCGATCTTCCAGGGAGGTGATCCAGTCCAATGTAGAGAAAACGCGGGGCGATGCGATCCGGGCAATGCGCCTGGAGGGGGTCAAGGTGGATGAGGACTATAAACGATATTATCCATATGGACGTCTGGCATCGAAAGTGCTGGGATTCACCGGGGGAGATAATCAGGGGATCATCGGTCTGGAAGTACAGTATGAGAAATATTTAAAGGGCACGGATGGCAAGATCCTGACGCTCACGGATGCAGCGGGGATCGAGCTGGAAAATGAGGCGGAGGATCGCATCGAGCCGGAGGCAGGGCGGGATCTGCAGGCGAGTCTGGATGTCAATATCCAGATGTACGCGGAACAGGCGGCGTACCAGACGATGCAGAAAAAGAATGCGAACCGCGTCTCGATCATCGTGATGAACCCGAAGAACGGGGAAATCTATGCAATGGTAAATGCACCGGAGTTTTCATTGAATGAGCCGTTTGAGCTGGTGACAGATAAAAAAAACGAAGATTCAGAAACAGAAGAAGACATATCCTGGAAGAATGAAGTGCAGTCACACGCAGCATCAGCGCAAAATAAACAAGCTCTCCTCAATCAGATGTGGCGCAATCCCTGTTTAAATGATACATACGAACCGGGATCTACATTCAAAATTGTGACTGCCGCTGCGGGACTGGAGGCGGGCGTGGTCAACCTGACTGACCAGTTTTCCTGCCCGGGATTTCGGATCGTGGAAGATCGGAAGATTCGGTGTCACAAGGTGGGCGGACACGGCGGGGAGACGTTTTTACAGGGAATGATGAATTCCTGCAATCCTGTTCTGATCGATGTCGGGCAGCGGCTGGGACCGGAGCGGTACTATCAGTATTTTAAGCAGTTTGGTCTGCTGGGAAAGACTGGGATTGATCTGCCGGGTGAGGCGGGGACGATCATGCACCAGCCGGATCAGATTGGACCGGTGGAGCTGGCGACCGTCTCTTTTGGGCAGTCGTTTCAGATCACGCCGATCCAGCTCATTACAACGGCATCCTCCCTGATCAACGGAGGCACGCGCATCACACCGCACATCGGGATCCGTGCCGTGCGGGCAGATGGTCAGGCAGTCCACGTGTTTACCTATCCAAAAGGGGAGAGAATCTTATCGGAGCAGACGAGTGAGACGCTGCGTTATATTCTGGAACAGGTGGTGGCGGAGGGGAGTGGAAAAAACGCCCGGATCGAGGGCTACCGGATCGGCGGAAAGACGGCAACCTCGGAGAAACTTCCAAGGAGCCGGAAAAAATATATTTCCTCATTTTTAGGGTTTGCACCGGCGGACGATCCGCAGGTGATCGCGCTTATCACCATCGATGAACCGGAAGGAATCTACTATGGCGGGACGATTGCCGCCCCGGTGATCCGCGATCTGTTTGAGGTCATTTTGCCGTATCTGGGGGTGGAGAAAAGAGGTTGATTATTCCCCTAAAAAGACGTATACTATTGAAGTGTATAATTTGAGGAACTATCTCTGTATACATAGGAAGATAAGTTAGAGGTGTGACATGGTAAATGAAACAATACTGGCGGTTATCATCGCATTTGTGGTCAGCGCAGTGCTGTGCCCGATCGTGATACCGTTTCTCCACAGGTTGAAATTCGGACAGCAGGTGCGCGATGACGGACCGCAGACGCATCTGAAAAAGCAGGGAACCCCAACGATGGGCGGTCTGGTAATTCTTTCCAGCATCATCATTACGTCTCTGCTCTATATCCGGGATTATCCGAAGATCATTCCGGTGCTGTTTATGACCGTTGGATTCGGCGTGGTTGGATTTCTGGACGATTACATCAAGATCGTGATGAAACGTTCGGAGGGCTTAAATCCGATCCAGAAGCTGATCGGACAGTTTGTGATCACAGGTATTTTTGCCTATTATATTGTAACCTCACCGGACATCGGAACAGGGATGCTGATTCCATTTACCGGCAAGTATTTACAGCTTCCGGTCTGGCTGTTTGTACCGGCACTGTTCTTCATCATTCTGGGAACTGACAATGGCGTGAACTTCACAGATGGTCTGGACGGTCTGTGCACCAGTGTGACGATTCTGGTAGCAACGTTCTTTACGATCGTGGCGATCGGGGAGAACAGCGGCATTAGCCCGATTACCGGCGCAGTAGTTGGAAGTCTTCTGGGCTTTCTTCTGTTCAATGTCTATCCGGCGCGTGTGTTTATGGGCGATACCGGTTCACTGGCACTCGGCGGTTTTGTCGCTTCCAGTGCCTTTATGATGCAGATGCCGATCTTTATCGCGATCGTGGGTCTGATTTATCTGGTGGAAGTATTATCTGTTATTATTCAGGTAACCTATTTTAAGAAGACGGGCGGAAAGCGCTTTTTCAAGATGGCGCCGATCCATCATCATTTCGAGCTCTGCGGATGGTCTGAGACCAGGGTCGTAGGCGTATTTTCGATTATTACGGCAATCCTTTGCCTTATAGCATACTTAGGATTATAGGAGGAAGATTATGAGTCAGAAAGTATTAGTAGCAGGAACAGGTATCAGCGGTATTGCAGCTGCAAAGCTCCTTCTCTCAAAAGGCGGAGAGGTAGTGCTTTACGATGGCAATGAAAAACTGGATCCAGAGGAGCTGAAAAAGAAATTTGACGAAGGCGCGACGATCACGTTCGTCCTCGGGGAGCTGAAAAAGACGGATTTGTTAGGCGTGGAGCTGGCAATTTTAAGCCCGGGCATCCCGGCCGATGCACCGTTTGTAGAGATGATTCGTGAAACCGGTATTCCGATCTGGGGCGAGATGCAGCTTGCATATCACTGTGCCAAAGGACGTATGGCAGCCATTACCGGCACGAACGGAAAGACAACGACGACTTCCCTGACCGGCGAGATCATGAAGTCATTCTATGACAGCGTATTTGTAGTTGGAAATATCGGTGAGCCGTTTGCATTCCATGCATTGGAGACAACGGATGAGACCGTAACTGTTGCAGAGGTATCGAGCTTCATGCTGGAGACCATGACCGATTTCCACCCGAATGTAAGCGCTATTTTAAATATTACCCCGGATCATCTGGATCGTCATAAGACGATGGAATGCTACATCGAGACGAAAGAGAGCATTACCAAGAACCAGAAAGAGGGCGATGTCTGCGTCCTGAACTATGAGGATCCGGTACTGCGTGAATTTGGTGAGACTTTAAAAGACATCAAGGTGGTATATTTTTCCAGTCTGCGTACCCTGAAACAAGGTTTCTACCTGAAAGAGGATGAGATTGTATACAACGACGGCGAGAAAGAGACCGTGATTGTCAATATCCACGATCTGAAGTTACTTGGCCGTCATAACCATGAAAATGTTATGGCAGCGGTTGCTATCAGTATGAACATGGGCGTTCCGCTGGAGAAGATCCAGAAGGTGATCAAGGAATTCAAGGCAGTTGAACACCGCATTGAGTTCGTAACCGAGCGTTTCGGCGTCAAATACTACAACGATTCCAAGGGAACCAACCCGGATGCAGCGATGCAGGCGATCAAGGCGATGCCGGGACCGACCTTATTAATTGCAGGCGGATATGATAAGCATTCCGAGTTTGACGAGTGGATCGAGAGCTTTGGCGGAAAGGTACGCTATCTGGTGCTCATCGGACAGACCCGCGACAAGATTGCCGAGTGTGCAAAACGCCACGGCTTCAATGATATCATGTACGCGGAAGATCTGCAGGAGGCTGTACAGGTATGTGCATCCTACGCAAATCCGGGCGATAACGTCCTGCTTTCACCGGCATGTGCAAGCTGGGGGCAGTTCAAGAACTTTGAAGAGCGCGGACGCAAATTCAAAGAGTTTGTGAGAAATTTGTAATACCAAGGTTCAAAGGTCGGAAATCCGACGCAAGATTGCTTGCAGGAGGAATTGTGACTTTTGAGAATTGCGGAGTGCAAAGCACGCAGCAATTCGGTATTGGAAGAATAAAGGCTTAATGTATTTAAGGGGGCTGTCGCAGCCGGCATTTGTCTGCGGCAGCCCTGATTTGAAGGAAAAACTGCCGTTTACAGGCAGAATTTCGAAACTGTAACAACAAAAAGCAGGGGAGTGGAAGTATGCCGGAACCGGGAAAAATTAAAAAGAAAAAACCACATCGGTTTTATGATTACAGTCTGCTGTTTACCATCATTTTCCTGACGGTATTCGGACTGATCATGATTTACAGCGCGAGCTCCTATAAGGCGCAGCTTGATTACGGCAATCCGGGATATTTTATGCTTCGTCAGGCGGGCATCGCGGGTGTCAGCTTTGTTGCGATGTATATCGTCTCCAAGATAGATTATCACTGGTTTGCGCGGTTTGCGATGCTGGGATATATCGTTTCATACGTGACGCTGCTTCTGACGCGTTTTACACCTCTGGGCGTGGCATCGCATGGTAAGAAGCGCTGGCTGCGCCTAGGACCGCTCCAGTTCCAGCCGACCGAGATTGTCAAGATTTCCCTGATTCTGCTTCTGGCGGTTCTGATTGCTAATCTGGGCGTGCGGATCAACCAGCTGCGGGCAGTCGGATTTATCGTGGCGCTGTCGGCGCCGCTGGCACTTTTAGTTACGGCGAACAACTTAAGTTCTGGTATCATCATCTGCGGCATCGTGTTTGTGATGCTGTTTGTGGCGTGCAAGATCAAATGGCCGTTTTTTCTCTGCATCGGAGGCGGCGTTGGACTTCTGGCGGTCGCCCCCTATATAGGGCATTTGCTGGTAAAGCTCCATATCCTGAAGGATTATCAGCTGGGACGAATCAATGTCTGGGTCAACCCGGTGCAGTATGCTCGTTCCGGCGGTTATCAGGTGCTCCAGGGTCTGTATGCGATCGGTTCCGGCGGTCTGTTTGGAAAGGGACTGGGCGAGAGTCTCCAGAAGCTCGGTTTCGTGCCGGAGGCGCAGAATGATATGATTTTTTCGATTATCTGTGAGGAATTAGGTCTGTTTGGCGCGATTTCGGTCATTCTGATTTTCATGTTTATGATTTACCGCTTCATGGTAATTGCTGGAAATGCACCGGATCTGATGGGTGCGATGATCGTGATCGGCGTGATGGCACACATCGCGATTCAGGTTATCTTAAATATCGCGGTTGTTACGAATACGATCCCGAACACGGGTGTTACGCTGCCGTTTATCAGTTACGGAGGTACGTCCGTCATGTTCCTGATGCTGGAGATGGGGATGGTGTTAAGCGTCTCGAACCAAATTAAGCTGGAGCAGTAGGAATATTTGGCGGAGTTACATATTTACTTCGGGAAATGTAGAAAATGAGAACCATTTTCTCTCGTTGGCATATAATAATACATAGATGCCGGTGGGAGGGGATTGTTTGGCTTTCATCGAGATTCACGGACCGTGCCGGATTCAGGGCGGACTCACGGTGCAGGGGTCGAAAAATGCAGTTTTGCCGATGATGGCGGCGTCGGTGTTAAACCGCGGAATTACCGTGCTTGAAAATGTCCCCAGAATACAGGATGTGTTCTGTATGATGGGGATTCTTGATTCTCTGGGATGCCGGTGTGCGTTGCACGGAAACCGTCTGGAAATCGATACTTCGAAGATGAATGGCTGGCGGATCGAGCAGAAAGCGATGGGGAAAATGCGCTCGTCCATTATGCTTTTGGGAGCGCTCCTGGGACGCTTTTGCGAGGCGGGGGTCTACAGCCCCGGCGGATGTATGATCGGAAAACGTCCAATCGACTGGCATTTGCGGGCACTCCGTGCGCTGGGCGCGGAAATACAGGAATCGGAGCCGGACGGCTTCCTGCATGCACAGACAACGGGACTTCGCGGGGCAGAGATTATTTTTCCGTTTCCGAGTGTCGGCGCGGTGGAAAATGCCCTGTTTGCCGCTGTGGCAGCGGTGGGGCGGACGGTTCTGCGGGGATGCGCGCGGGAACCGGAGATTGGACAGCTGTGCCATTTCCTAAATGGTATGGGGGCATCGATCCGGGGGATCGGGACGGATGCGCTGATCATAGAAGGCGGATTGCCGCTCCATGACAGCCGGTTTGTGATCGGCGGCGACCGGATCGTAGCCGGGACCTATCTTCTTGCCGCTGCGTCCTGCAGCGGTGAGGTGATCGTGGACGGCGTGCAGACACAGGAGCTGCGTGCATTGACCGGGGTGCTGGAGCATATGGGCGTTTCGCTTTATCAGGAACCGGAACTTATATATGTACACAGCGGACAGCGCCTGCGGGCGGTATCGGTGAAAACCGGACCGTATCCGGCGTTTCCGACCGATCTGCAGCCGTTTTTGATGGCGGCGCTGTCACGGGCAGATGGAACCAGTATGCTGCGGGAGACGGTATTTGAAAACCGGTTTGGCACAGCGGCGGAGCTTCAAAAAATGGGGGCGAACATCGAATGCAGCGGGAACATTGCCCGGATTGACGGAGTGGAAACCTTGCGGGGAGCTTTGGTGCGTGCCCGTGATCTGCGGGGCGGTGCAGCCCTGACGGTGGCAGCCCTGGGGGCGGACGGATGGACCAGAGTATCAGAATGTGAACATATTGAGCGGGGATATGAAGATATTTGCCGGGACTTGCGGGCATTAGGAGCAGAGATCCGGCGCCGGGAGGATGATGGAGATAGAGAAGATACAGATTGAAAAAAAGACAGAGGAAAAGGTATGGCGCCGCCGTGGAAAAAAACATATCTGGATCACGGCGGCAGCACTTCTTGTGGCAGCCGCGTTTTTTGTCGGTCTGTCGCTGCTTCGGATCAATACAATCCATGTCAGTGGAAACCGGCAATATACGGCAGAGCAGATAGAGGCGTCTATTTTCGATTCGCGGCTGAGCCGGAATCCGGTGTTCTGCTATCTGCAGTACCGCTTCCGGCCGCACAAGTCAATTCCGTTCGTGCAGGATTACAAGCTGGTGTTCCGCAGCCCGTCGGACGTGGAGGTGATCGTCTACGAGAAGAGTGTGGTTGGTTACGTTTCCTACATGAACAGCCGGATGTATTTTGACAAGGACGGCATCATTGTGGAGAGCACAAGCGAGACATTGCCGGGTGTGCCGAAGATTGCCGGACTTTCCTTTGGACATATCGTGCTGCATCAGCCGCTGCCGGTCGAGGATATCAGCGTTTTCAACGAGATTCTGAACCTGACGCAGGTACTGTCGGTCAACGAGGTTGCGGTGGACGAGATCCGTTTTAATAAGGAAAAGGAAGCGACGCTTCAAATCAGGAGCTTGAAGGTTGAGCTGGGAAGCAACAGTGAGATGAACGGGAAACTTTCGGAGCTGACGGATATTCTGCGGGATTATCCGGATCTGTCCGGAACCCTCTATCTGGACAGCTACGATGAATCGAATGCAAATCCGATGTACCGGTTTGATAAAAACTAGGAAGAATCGGCATAATCCGTTACTGGCACGTATGTGTGAACAGTAACATTGTGACTGGTTTATTGAAAATTTATAAAAGAAACGATTGATTTTTTGCTGAAAATCAAATATAGTATTAGGTAGGCTAGATTTAAAAGACCCTAATTTTAGTATAAAGATGATAAAACCGGAACAGATGGGAAAATGAAGGAGGAAGTATCTTGTTAGAGATAAAGATAAATGAAGCAGAGAACTCTGCCAGAATTATAGTAGTAGGTGTCGGCGGAGCCGGTAACAACGCTGTCAACCGTATGATCGATGAAGATATTGCCGGTGTAGAATTTATCGGTATCAATACAGATAAGCAGGCACTGCAGTTCTGCAAGGCGTCCACAGCTATGCAGATTGGTGAGAAGCTGACCAAGGGACTTGGTGCAGGCGCAAAGCCGGAGATCGGTGAGAAAGCAGCTGAGGAAAGCCAGGAAGAGCTGGCACAGGCTCTCAAGGGTGCAGATATGGTATTCGTTACCGCAGGTATGGGCGGCGGTACCGGTACAGGTGCAGCTCCGGTTATTGCACGTATCGCAAAAGATATGGGCATCCTGACGGTCGGCGTTGTCACAAAGCCGTTCCGTTTCGAGGCAAAGACCCGTATGAGCAATGCGCTCAATGGTATCGAAAAACTGAAAGCAGCTGTCGATACTCTGATCGTTATCCCGAATGATAAACTTCTTGAGATCGTAGACCGCCGTACCACGATGCCGGATGCACTGAAGAAAGCAGATGAGGTTCTTCAGCAGGCAGTACAGGGTATTACCGACCTGATCAATGTTCCGGGTCTTATCAATCTTGACTTTGCAGATGTTCAGACCGTTATGGTGGACAAGGGTATCGCTCATATCGGTATCGGTCATGCGAAGGGTGATGACAAAGCACTTGAGGCTGTTAAGCAGGCTGTATCCAGCCCGCTGCTTGAGACAACCATCGAGGGTGCAAGCCACGTTATCATCAATATTTCCGGCGATATCAGCCTGATCGAGGCAAATGACGCAGCCAGCTATGTACAGGAGCTTGCAGGCGACGATGCCAATATCATCTTCGGTGCGATGTACGATGAGAATGCACAGGATGAGGCGACGATCACTGTTATTGCGACTGGACTGGATTCCCACGGTGTGAACACACCGGTCGCAAAAGCGATGACTGAGTTCAAGACTCCGTTCAAGGCAAAGACGACTGGCAATACATACGCTCAGCCGGCAGCACAGACTGCAGCGGCAGCGCAGCCGACCTACAAGGCACCGACCTTCCGTGCACCATCTGCAGCAGCACCGGCACAGCCAGTCGCTCCGAAGGAAGCACCGCAGTCGGCACCGGCACAGCCGTTCCGCCCGATGCGCCAGGAAACACAGATCAATATTCCGGATTTTCTGAGAAATAAGAAATAATATAAGAGTGAGAGATGAACTGCTCTTGCTTTAGCAAAAATACAAAATATATACAGAAGCAGTTGTTTTTGGAAGAGACACGCATTAGAAGTGAAAATTTCTGATGCGTGTTTTTTTGTGTAATAGGAAATTCCTTGGAATCCCCTATTACACAAAAAGGCACATTCTTTTTTATCGTCGATTCAGACCTTCGACTTATGTCGAATCTATTCAAATTTTACGTTTTTCCCCCGATTTTTGGCGATCAAAACAGGCGTTTTGCGCCCTCGGTTTGACAAATTTTGCGGAACTTTTTTCTTATAATATCCCGTGTCGGACAGAAAGGTGGGAAGAGACAGTGACCTATCGTGTGTATGCGGATGTCATCCTGCTGCAAAATCTGGCAGCGGATTTCCTGCTTCTGTCGGTGGTGAAGAATTGCCTGCGTCTGCCGGAACGCCGGTATGGGCGGTTGGCAGGGAGTCTTCTGGGAGCCGTGTATGCGTTAGGAATGGTGTTAGCTCCGGTTCCGCTGGGATATGCCGGGCGGATGCTCCTAAGCGCCACGATGAGCGTGCTGATGGCATGGACGGCATTTTCCATCCGTAGGAAGTGGGAGGCGGCAGAAGCTGCGATCGGGCTTTACATAGCATCTATGCTGGCGGCTGGCTGCATGGAACTGGTTCAGCCGCTTGGAATACGGGTGAATCTTCTGTTCTGGCTGTTTACCGCGGGGGGCAGTTTTCTGATTCCATCTGCGGTGTGGCGGTTTGGTATGCAGCGGTGTATGAAGCTGGAACACCAGTACGCGGTAACGCTTTTTAACAAAGGCAGGGAGCGGCATGTGCAGGCGATTCTCGACACAGGCAACCATCTGACGATGCCGCTTTCGGGGCGTCCGGTGCAGGTGCTGGATGCGTGTGCGGCAGAGAGATTTTTTTCCTGGGAGGATGGTGTCCAATACATCCCATTTCGGAGTGTCGGAAAGGGCGGCGGCGTGATTCCGGCATATCAGGCGGAGCGGATGGAAGTGTCCGGTCAGGGCGGTATGCGGGTGATTGAGAAGCCGTGGATTGCCATTTCCCAGGAGGCGCTGTCGCAGAAGGGCGAGTATCAGATGCTGCTCAATGAAAAATATTGGTTGTGAAGAAAAACAGCCGTTATGGTCTGAACCATAGCGAACAACATAAGGGGGAAAAGCGTATGTTTATAAAAGTTTCAGTTCCAGGTCAGTTTCGTTTAAAAATGATGCCGTCGTTCCGGTCATTTCTGATGCACCGGGACGGGGAAGTTCATTATATCGGGGGAACCGATATCCTTCCGGCACCGTTTGACAGTGCGCGTGAGGCGGAGGTTTTAAGAAAATTTGGAACCAGTGAGGATAAAGAGGCGCGTTCGGCGCTGATCGAACACAACCTGCGCCTGGTGGTCTACATAGCAAGAAAGTTTGACAACACCAGCGTGGGCGTGGAAGATCTGATTTCGATCGGGACGATCGGTCTCATCAAGGCGATCAACACGTTTGACGTGGATAAAAATATTAAGCTGGCGACCTATGCATCCCGTTGTATTGAAAATGAGATTCTGATGTATCTCCGGAGAAATAATAAGACGAAGCTCGAGGTTTCGATCGATGAGCCGTTGAATGTGGACTGGGATGGAAATGAATTGCTTCTGTCGGATATTTTGGGAACGGATGAGGATATTATTTACCGGGATCTGGAGGATGAGACAGAGCGGAAACTGTTGAATGCGGCGATCGACCGCCTGAATCCGCGGGAACAGAAAATCGTGAAGCTGCGCTTTGGTCTGGGGAGAGAGCAGGAAGATGAAATGACCCAGAAGGAGGTTGCCGACCTTCTGGGTATCTCACAGTCATACATATCGAGGCTGGAAAAGAAGATTATGAAACGCCTCAAGAAAGAAATTTCGCAGCAATGCGGTCTATACACCAGCCGATAAGTGCTGGAAGAAACAGACCGATCAGGATGTAAAACGGACCCATTTCATAGCGGAAGGAGACCGGGAAGTTGGAAAGCGTTTCCGGTATTTCCTTCAAAATGAAGCGGGCATAGGCAAAATCGATCAGCTTGAACAGCGTGAAATGAATCGCCATAATGTCAAAGGAATGGCGTCCTAAAAAGGCAAGGACCTTTGCTAGCGGTCTGATGCGCTCGGACAGGTCGGAGAGCGAAAGGACGAAGTAAATTCCAATGATGGAGATCGGATAAAATAAGACGCCCGGAATGTGCATGCTTGCCAGATCGATGAAAATGTGAAGCTTTGTGTTCGTCAGGTGCAGAAGCAGGGCGCTTATCAGGCAGCCGTACCAGACCGTATAGTGGCGGAAATTGGAGAAAAACTGCTGCATCAGCCAGGCGATGAGATAGACCGGAACAACGAGCAGCGCCGCCTGCAGATTGTAAGGGAGCGGGCAGCTTCTCATATTTAAGAAGACACCGGCAAGACCAATCAGGATGCTTGCAAATGCACATGCAGGAAGCTTTACATTATCTTTCTGAGTGAAGCGGGCAGCTGCGCGTCCAAACCAGACGCATCCGGAAAAGAGCCCGGAGGACACCAGCCAGACCGGCAGAAACCAGAGGGCACCCTGAACCTGTTCCGGGGAGTTGAAGGAAAGACTGCTCATCCATGCCGCAAGCATCCTGGTATGGTTGTAAACTTCCTGTCCCGCATAGAGCCCGTGCGTCACAAAAAAGTTGTGGAGCAGGACAAAAAACAGCGTGTAGAACATATACCTGGGCCATGCACCGGCGAGACGGGAGCCGAAGTAGAGAAATGGTCTATCCCCGTATTTCGTTTCACTATAAAAATAGCCCGTGATAAAGAAGAACAGCGCCAGGTGGAATAGATAGACGAATGCCCCGGCGAAATATCCGGTATGCCCCAGCACGATCGCAATAATGCCCCATCCCTTTACGATATCCCAGTAGAGGGAACGGGCTTTTTTTTGTGTGTTCATGAATGGATCTCCTTGTGGTTAAATTCTATTTTCGTAACTGTTCAGTATCTTCGCAGTTACGCGCAAAAATCCCTGAAAATATATTTTACTATGGAACGGCAGAAAAGGCAAGAAATTGGAATGAGTGAAAACGGTTCTCATTTGTCCGGGTATAAATGAGCTTTGAATTGTTCATTCTAATGTATAGGTGACAAAACAAAAATCAAAACGATTCAACCGTTTGCGTTGATCGTCCATCATACGGAGGGAATGGAAATGCCGGTCTATAAAGTGGAAATCTGCGGGGTCAATACATCCAAGCTGCCTCTTTTAAGTAATGAGGAGAAAGAAGAACTGTTTCGCCGGATTCTAAAGGGCGATCGGGAGGCAAGAGAACAGTATATCAAGGGGAATCTGCGGCTGGTGCTCAGTGTAATACAGCGCTTTTCAGGCAGCCGGGAAAATGTGGACGATCTGTTCCAGATTGGCTGTATCGGCCTCATCAAGGCGATTGATAATTTTGATATTACCCAGAATGTCCGTTTTTCGACGTATGCGGTTCCGATGATTCTGGGGGAGGTGAAACGGTATTTGAGGGATAACAATTCAATCCGGGTCAGCCGGTCGCTTCGCGATACGGCATACAAAGCGATCTATACCCGTGAAAATCTGCTGAAAAAGCAGTCAAAGGAGCCGACACTCTGCGAGATTGCCAAAGAATTGGGAGTCAGCAAAGAGGAGATAGCGTATGCGCTCGATGCTATCCAGAGCCCGGTCAGCCTGTACGAACCGGTCTATACGGACGGCGGCGATCCGCTCTACGTGATGGATCAGCTCAGTGACAAGAAAAATTCAGAGGAACATTGGGTCGAGGATCTGTCGCTGGGGGAGGCGATGCAGCGCCTGCCGGATCGGGAACGCCGCATTATTGATATGCGCTTTTTTGAGGGAAAGACCCAGACAGAGGTTGCCGAAGAAATCCATATTTCGCAGGCGCAGGTGTCACGGCTGGAGAAGAGTGCGTTAAAAAGCATGAAGCATTATTTGAGCTGAATGTTGATAGGGATTGCGTTATAGAGATTGTGTGAGATTCTTCTGATTGATTGTTTGGCGGCTCTGTGTTAAAATATAGAGGATATAGTCTGCAAAAAGAATCTGAAAATCAAGCAGATGACGGTTATCTGAACTGGGGTTGAGCGGAATATTCCATCTGATATAGTGATAAAGGCAGCTTGGCGATGCGACGCTCAGGCAGTCATGGACAGCAGACAGAGTAGAAAAGACAGGCGCGGGCGGATTGAGCCTCGCGCATGATAAAATGTACTCTCGGAGTCTTTTCTGCACTCGCTTTTGTGGCTGATTTTCCGCCAGCCGTACCCGAATTTCATCAACGTACGCACCGCGTACGCCTCAGAAATTTGGGCACAGCTGACAAAAAAACATCTCACAAAATCAAGCACAGAAAGATTCCGAGAGTACATTAAAAAGAGCCGGAGGAATTCAAATGGAGAAATTACGTGAGCTGATGAAAGAACATCAGGATAAAGCAGATAAAAAAGTGATGGGAGAGGTTCTGGAGCTGCTTCAGAGAGAGCCGGGACTGTTTGTTGTGACTGTCCATGCGACGAAAAACTTCTTCCTGGGTGCAGAGAACGGCAAGGCGGCTGCTTTCCTTTACACCAGCCGCGAGTATGCAGATGAGTTCGTGAAAGGGCTGGAGATGGTCGGCGTAGAGACGAAGGTACTGGAGATCCGCCCATTACAGCGTATTTCCTTTTTCAACGACCTCTACCGCAGCGGTTTTGAGGCAGTTGTGATCGACAAGGGACAGGAAAATCATATGTCCATGTCGCTGTTCAGCATCATCGAGAAACCAAAGGATACATCCGAGATCGTGATGAACCCGTCCCTGGTCCGTTCTGCAAATCAGTTCTATCAGGCACTGGTACAGCACCAGGCATTCCCACAGATGCAGGATCTGATGTGCAAAGAGCTTTACGGTGCGCGTCTGCTGGTTCCAGTTGCTGACCCGCAGAAGACGACGGCAGTACCGGTTCTGACCACCGGAAAGGGTGTACGCTATTACCCGGCATTTACGGATTTAGTAGAATTTGGCAAATTTGACCGTAAACACCAGTTTGGAGCAATGGAAGTCCGCTTCCGCGATCTGAAAAAATATCTGGATTACGTGAATGGAATCGTGGTAAATCCGTTTGGATTTGCACTCCGTCTGGACGGCGAGAAGCTGGATCGGATTGAGAAAGAGAATATGAAGCTGAAGGTTGTAAAATAAATGCTGCTGTGACCGTGACCGGTAATGAATAGATGTCAGCATAATAAACTGTGATAAAAAGGCTGTCTCCCATCAGAATGTATCATATAGATGCATCTGCCGAGAGACAGCCTTTTTGATTATTCGGTTCTCCTGTTTTTTTCATATAAATGTAGTAATCCCTTCATCAACAGCGCCCCATCATACGTGATCGTATGCGAACAGAGCGGCAGGACAATCTTGGAGATGCCGCCGGTGGCGATGATGGAAGTTTTCTCTCCGAGTTCTTCCTCGATGCGATCCAGCATACCGTCGATCATCGCGGCATTGCCAAATATGACGCCGCTTCTCATGCAGTCTATGGTATTTTTGCCAATGACACGGCGCGGCGTATCGAGGCTGATGCGCGGCAGCTGGGCAGTGCTGGCGCTCATGCTGTCGAGGGAAACGCGAAGTCCCGGCAGGATCGCGCCGCCGACATAGCGTCCGTTTTTGTCGATGACAGACATGGTCGTAGCGGTTCCCATTTCGATGATGATGATTGGCGGTTCATGCTCTGCAAGGGCACCGACTGCGTTTACGATCATATCGCTGCCGACGGATTTCGGGTTGTCCATCAGGATGTTTAAGCCGGTTTTCATGCCGGAACCGACCAGCATTGCGTTTAGTCCCGTTATTTTACGGATGGCGGCAAGAATCGTCCGGTTAAGCGGCGGAACGACCGAGGAGACGATCGCACCATCAAGCTGATCTGGGGCGATATGGTAAATTTCAAGAATACTTTTCAGTGCCACGGCATATTCCAGATTCGGTTTTCCGATGGTGGTCGTGATGCGTTCTACAAAATACGTTTTTTTTGCGTCGATCACGCCGATAATAATGTTGGTGTTTCCAACGTCGATAGCTAGAATCATAAAATAACTCCTTTATATCTCCTGCATCTCTACAATAATCAACATCTCTTATAAAATGTTGATTGTATAGTTATCGCAACGGTTTCATATGTTCAACTGTTACTATTTATTATATATCCACGTTAATAGTATGATTATATGTTTTTTAAAGGAAAGGATCAAGAAGAAGATGAAAAATGTTTTTAAGATCTGTTACCGATCGCGCGTGAGTGAACCGTAACTTGGACTTGCGTATTCGTTTAAAATAATATAGAATAAATACGTTTAGACAAAGTTGAAGAATGGTAGTAAGTTTGGAGGAAGATTTTTTTGGAAAATATAGCGGAGCAGATCAAAAAACGGCGTACATTCGCCATTATTTCCCACCCGGATGCTGGTAAGACAACCCTGACGGAGAAGTTTCTTCTCTACGGAGGCGCGATCAACCTGGCTGGTACGGTCAAGGGAAGAAAAGCGGCCAAGCACGCGGTTTCTGACTGGATGGAGATAGAGAAGGAGAGAGGTATTTCGGTTACCTCTTCCGTATTACAGTTTAATTATGAGGGATTCTGCATCAATATCCTGGATACACCAGGACATCAGGATTTCTCGGAGGATACCTACCGTACTCTGATGGCAGCCGATTCGGCGGTCATGGTCATCGATGGTTCTAAGGGTGTCGAGGCGCAGACGATCAAGCTTTTCAAGGTTTGCGTTATGCGCCACATCCCGATTTTTACCTTTATCAACAAGATGGATCGCGAGGCGCGTGATCCGTTTGAGTTAATGGATGAGATCGAGAGCGTGCTCGGCATCCGTACCTGCCCGGTCAACTGGCCGATCGGCTGTGGTAAGAATTTCAAGGGCGTGTATGACCGTGCCACAAAGAAGATCACAACCTTCACAGCAGCAATGGGCGGACAGAAGGAGGTCGCATCTGAGGAGTTCTCGTTAGAGGGCGATGAGGTTAACTCCATCATCGGTCCGGACTACCATCAGCAGCTGATGGATGATATCGAGCTTCTGGACGGCGCATGCGATGAGCTGGATATGGAGCGTGTCAGCCGCGGAAATTTATCCCCGGTATTCTTTGGTTCGGCGCTGACAAACTTTGGTGTAGAGACATTCCTGGAGCATTTCCTGAAAATGACAACCTCGCCGCTGCCGAGAAATACGACAACCGGCATGGTGGATCCGTTCTCTCCGAATTTCAGCGCGTTTGTCTTCAAGATTCAGGCAAATATGAACAAGGCGCACCGCGACCGTATCGCATTTATGCGTATCTGTTCCGGCAAATTTGAGGCAGGCATGGAAGTAACGCATGTGCAGGGCGGACGCAAGATCCGTCTCTCCCAGCCACAGCAGATGATGGCGCAGGATCGAAAGATCGTCGAGGAGGCATATGCGGGCGATATCATCGGTGTATTCGATCCGGGTATCTTCTCGATCGGTGATACACTCTGTACAGGTGAAAAGGTAGAATTTGAAGGCATTCCTACGTTCGCACCGGAACATTTTGCACGCGTGCGCCAGATGGACACGATGAAGCGCAAGCAGTTCATCAAGGGCATCAGCCAGATCGCGCAGGAAGGTGCGATCCAGATCTTCCAGGAGTTCAACACAGGTATGGAAGAGATCATCGTCGGCGTAGTCGGCGTCCTCCAGTTCGAGGTACTGACCTACCGTCTGGAAAATGAGTACAATGTAGAAGTCAAGCTGGAAAAACTTCCATATGAGTACATCCGCTGGGTAGAAAACGCTGACGAGATCGATGTAGCCAAGATTCAGGGAACTTCGGATATGAAGCGGATCAAAGACCTCAAAGACAATCCACTGCTTCTGTTTGTCAACAGCTGGAGTGTGGGAATGGTGGAAGAGCGGAATCCGAAGCTTAAGTTAAGCGAGTTTGGGCGTAACTAAAGCCATGCAGCGGAAAGCACCGTTTCAGCGAATGGAAAATTTATTTTTCAGGCGCTGAAAGGGGGATTTCTGCTATACGGCGCAACCGGACAGAGGTGTGAAACCGCAGGTTTTGCACCCCTGGGCATGGTAAAACAAGAGAGAGTCCCTATTGCACCCCTGGGCATGGTGAAACAAGAGAGAGTCCCCATCGTCCCATCTGGGCATGGCGAGACCATAAAAAAAGAAAAGGAGACATTTCATATGAGCAGAGTAGATGTAGTACGTGCAGCCATGGTAGAAGCCATGAAAGCAAAGGACAAAGCAAGAAAAGATTCCTTATCCATGCTGTTATCCGCACTGAAAAATGCGGAGATCGACAAGCGTTCCCCGCTGACTGAGGAAGAGGCGGACGCAGTTGTAAAGAAAGAGATCAAGCAGACGAAGGAGACTCTGGAACTGGCTCCGGCAGATCGTGCGGATATCCGCGAGGAGGCACAGGCACGTCTGGCAGTTTATCAGGAATTTGCACCGGAGGATCTGACCGAAGAGCAGATCGCAGAGGTGATCAAAAGTGTTCTGGCAGAGCTTGGCATTGAAAATCCGGCACCGTCTGACAAGGGCAAAATCATGAAAACCCTGATGCCGAAGGTAAAGGGCAAGGCAGACGGAAAGGTAGTGAACCAGGTACTGGCTGGAATTCTGTCCAAATAATAACCAAAGGAAAAGAACGAGGCGGAAGATTTATGTATAAAAAGAAAATCGAGCAGTATATCGAGGCGCACAAGCAGGAGATGTTAGATGACATATGCGCGCTGTGCAGCATCAACAGCGAGCGTTCGGCATACCAGGAGGGCGATCCGTTCGGCGAAGGTCCGAGCCGCGCACTGGCACAGGCACTCAAAATGGCGGAAGAGTATGGATTTTCCATCAACAATTACGATAATTATGTAGGAACCGCCGATTTAAATGACGGTGAGCACCAGCTAGATATTCTGGCACACCTGGATGTTGTCCCGGCAGGCGAGGGCTGGACTGTGACACAGCCGTTTGAACCGATTGTAAAAGACGGAAAGTTGTACGGACGCGGCACGGCGGATGACAAAGGACCGGCGGTAGCAGCTCTGTATGCGATGCGTGCGGTCAAAGAACTGGGAATCCCGGTGACAAAAAATGTCCGCCTGATTCTGGGAACAGATGAGGAGTGCGGCAGCAGCGATATTGAACATTATTATAAAGTGGAGAAGGAAGCGCCGATGACATTTTCCCCGGATGCTTCGTTCCCGGTTATCAATATCGAAAAAGGACGTTTCCCGGGGCATGTGACAGCTTCTTTTGAGGTATCGACGGAGAATGCGCGGATCCTGTCCATCGAGGCTGGCATCAAGATCAATGTTGTTCCGGGCAAGGCGCATGCGACAATTACAGGACTGACCGAGGAAGAGGTACGTCTGATGGCAGAGGGCGTGACGAAGGAGACCGGCGTACAGTTTGAGCTTCAGGCAGAGGAAGATGCGATCGTGATCACCGCAATCGGTGAGGGCGCACACGCCTCGACACCAGAGGAAGGCAAAAATGCGCTGGCATCCCTGCTTCTGCTTCTGGATCGCCTGCCATTTGCATCCTGCGGACAGACGAAGCTGATTCACAGCCTGACTGAGTGCTTCCCGTGGAATGATACCGAGGGCAAGGCGCTTGGCGTGGCGATGCAGGCAGAAGGATCCGGAGCGCTGTCTCTGGCATTCACAATGCTTACGATGACGGAGACACGGATGGAAGCGTACTTTGACGGACGTTTCCCGATCGGCGGCAATGATGACAACCTGTTGAAACCGGTGGAGGCAAAACTTGCGTCCCACGGCATGAAGTTAGAGTCCCCGCAGCTGCGAGAACCGCATTTTGTAGACGGCAATTCCGAGTTTGTCAGAACACTTCTGAATGCTTATGAGCTTTATACCGGCAACAAGGGCGAGTGCAACTATACCGGCGGCGGCACATATGTGCATGACCTGAAAAACGGCGTTGCATTTGGCGCGTCGATGCCGGGCGTGGACAACCGTATGCATGGGGCGGATGAATTTGCCTATGTGAGTGATCTGGTGGCAAGCGCGAAGATTTTTGCACAGGTGATTGCGGATTTGTGTAAGTAACAGAAAATTTCGTTTTTTCCGCCGTAAGAATTAAAGAAACCTTAATTGATTCGCCGCAGGTTCTATGTTAGACTGAAATCCACAACCGAGAGGTACTGTGCATGTTTGAAGACGGCTGCAGGAACTCCGGCGAGAGGGAAAGGAGAGAACGATTATGAAAAAATCATTCCATACAGTTAAAAAGGCAGGGATTCTGACGGCGGCAGCGGTTCTGGGAACAACGGCACTGGCGGGATGCGGCAGTAAGGCAGATACAACAGAGAGTGCAGCGGCAAGCGAGGCAGCAACTGAAGCGGCCGGAGAGGCAGAAGCATCGGATGCACAGCTTGTCATCGCAGGCGGAGACAGTGCCGGACTGATCGCGGCGGTTCAGGCGGCAGCCGAGGGCATGGATCCGTCGAAGATCCTGATTCTGGCACCGGGCGAAGAGCTGGCGGCAGATATGACGGAGATGGCACCGTATGTCAATGCAGCCGATACGGATGAGCAGTTCCAGGCGAATCTTACGGATGATTTTGAGATTTATCTGTCCGATATTATGACGGCAGGAAATAATACGAACAATTCGGATATGGCGGCATATGTATCGGAGAACAGCGAAGAGGCGAAAGACTGGCTTGCCGACACACTGGGAATGGAGTACGGCGATCTGACACAGGAGGCAGGTTCCTCGGTAGCCCGCAGTTTCCCGGCAAAAGAGGGAAATCTGAACGAGCTTGCACAGGAAGCGCTGCTTAAAAAAGTCGAAGAGCTGAAGATTCCGGTTGAATATAAGGCAGAATTAAAGAGTGTCGCTTACAATGAAGAAGGTGCCCTTGACCGCATCACTGTGACGGTGGACGGCAAGGATCAGGAGATTGACTGCCTGGCACTGGTAGCGACCGATGTTTCCCTGATTCCGGTTTTTGAGGAATCTCAGGTATACGAGGCAGATGGCAAGGCAGCAGCCCTGGTTGTCAGCAACAATGCGGAACAGCTAAACAAAGATAGCGGCGAGCTGATCAATGGTCTTTATGCAGCAGGTCCAATCCTGTCAGCGGCAGTAGACGGTGAAGGTGTGCTCTCCGGCAATGAGTTGACCGAGGCGGTTATGTTTGGTTCGACTGCAGGAACAGAAGCAGCGGTTTATGTTTCGGATAACCAGTAAAAGCTAAGCTGGTTCATATGTAATGCCATTTCTAAAACAGTAGATGATGCAGACGAAATAAATAGAAATAAAATATGGAACCTTTAAGAAGAAGGTTCAAGCAAGAAGCGGGTAAAAGCGAAAAAACTTTTACCCGCTTTTGGTATTTTACAGAAAACAGCACGGAACTGATTTGCAAAAATAAAATTGTTTTTATTATGGAGACAATACCTAAAAAGTAAGTCGGAACTAACTCTGTATCACTGAATTATTATAACTTATTCGCGATTCGATATATTTGTTTATAATAATCTGGCTTTTTGATACTATGTAGTCAAACCTCATGAGGAACACGAGAAATAAAAAACCATTACATAAGGGGGTATCACATGGTGGAGAAAACTAAAAATGGGGCGGAGAAAAAAGAAACTCCGTTGTACGTGAAAATATTCATTGCATTGTTTGCAGGTATCGCGTTTGGTTACGTCTTAAATTTTATGGGCGGCGTGGAGAATGAGATCATTAACGGATATGTCCTTCCGTTCTTCCAGTTCATTGGAGATTTGTTTATCAAGTTGATCAAGATGATTGTCGTTCCGCTGGTGTTCTTCTGTATCATCGACGCGGCGCTCTCACTGGGTGATATCAAGAAACTTCGAAGCATCGGCGTTAAAACCATCATCTGGTTTTTAGCAACTGGCGGTATTTCAGCAACCATCGGTCTGATACTTGCCAATATTATCAAACCGGGACACGGCTTGCAGCTGGGAACGGCAGAGACAGCAATGGAGGTGAAAGAACTTCCGGGTATCTACCAGACACTGCTTGACTTAATCCCATCCAACCCATTCCAGGCACTGACAAGTGGCGAGATGATGCAGATTATCGTCTTCTCCCTGTTTCTTGGATTTGCCATCATCAGCATCGGCAAGGAAGCGCAGCCGTTATGTGACATCATCAGCCTTTGCTCACGGACGATGTTTAAGGTTATCGATATGATTCTTGGAATCATCCCTTACGGCGTATTCAGTTTGATGACTGTAGCACTTGCAAAATATGGCGTTGCCATCTTCGGACCGGTTCTGAAATTCATCTTAACTGACTATCTTGCCTGCATCACCATGAGTATTGTTGGATACAGCATTTTCCTTAGCGTGATTGGAAAGGTAAATCCGATGAAGTTCTGGCGCAAAGCGTTTGAACCTTGGATGATTGCATTTAGTACCTGTACTTCTTCAGCAGCTCTTCCGGTATCGATGGAAGTAGCACCGAAGAAGATGGGCGTTCCGAGAGATATTGCGAGTTTCGTACTTCCGCTTGGATGTACCGCTCAGATGAACGGAACGTGTGCATACTTTGGTATCGTTGTTCTCTTTGCCGCACAGCTGTACGGCGTAGAGTTAAGTATTCAGCAGCAGATTATGCTGGTTGTACAGGCAACCTTCTTAAGCGTTGGCTGTGCAGCAACTCCGCAGATTGGTCTGGTTATCAGCTTAACCCTGATGACGCAGATGGGACTTCCGCTGGATGCATACGCACTGGTAGCTGGAATCTATCGTATCATCGACCAGATTCACACATCTACTAACTCTGTAGGCGACCTGATAGCATCTGTCTGCATTTCTCAGATGGAGGGCGAACTGGATCACGAGATTTTCAATCAGGAAGAAGCCAAAAAGGCAGCTTGAGTTTTAGAAAGAGACATCCCGGATTCGTATGAAATGTGAAATATATCTGGGCAGTAGTTATGTATGGAACCCGGAAAGCGGGGAAACGACAAATTTGTGCAGAACGTGAATCAAAGATGGAATATGGAACACCCGGTTCTGAAAAGTCCACGTTTTCCGGATAAAAAGGAAAAAAACAGAAATAATTCCCACTTGCAAAGGTGCGAAAATTTAAGGGAACCAGACAAAACAAGAAAAGGAGATTAAAACTATGAGTGATAACAGAATTATCGAATGTATGGAACGTGCACAGTATCTTCTTGGCAACCTGATGGCTGTTAAACCGGGCGAGGAAGTTTTGATTGTCGTTGACCCTCAGACCGATGAGAGAATGACCCAGGCGATGGCAGCAGCCGCTTTAAACTGCGGCGCTGAGTACGGCGTATACATGATGCCGATTCGTGGAAAAGACAAAGCAACCATCTTCCCGAAATCTCTGGAACTTGGCATGGATGCCTGCGATGTATTTGTCGGCATGACCACCGCATCCGGTGCAGCTATCTACAATAACCACCTGAAAGAGCTCATCAACCAGAAGAAACTTCGCGAGGTTTCCATCTGCTTAAGAAGCATCGATAACTTCACAAGAGGCGGCGCACTGGCAGATTATGAAGCAGTTTACGCAGACGGCGAGAAGTTGCAGGCAATCTGGAGAGGTCATAAGATGGCTCACATCACCACACCGGC
>NZ_JAQEQF010000011.1:0-127233 GCF_027698965.1 Clostridium fessum | reverse complement strand
GCGGCTTTTAGCTTATAGGGTACTTGGTATGGAGCGTTTACGTTTCTTCTTATAAGCTATATCATTGATTTTCTTCTCATCTTTAGCAACACAATTTAATAAATACTCCCTTGTCAGAACATTTGTACTCAACAACTCTTCCATCTTTAATCTGTAGCTTCTGTCCATGTCATTTCCTTTCTTCTGTAATAGTGGGTGTCTGACGCAGACACAATAATGATTCGTTCCGTTCCTTGCGTCACTACACAAATCATCTGTCTCTTTTTGGATTTTTCCGATTCATTTTATAATTTTGACCCCCCATTTTGAGCGTGAAGCTTATAATAGAGAGTACGCTTAAAAAAGGGGGTCAAAAAAATCAAATTAAAATCGAACTATCTTCCAAGCATTCTTATACTTCTTCTTTTTCTTATTTCCATCTGAATCTTCTATGTATCGTGTTGTTTCAAATTCCTTAATACGATAGTCCAATTCTCTCTCTTCTAGCACTTGATTTAATGTAGCAACTTTCTTTAATAATTTTCCATCTTGCTTCGCATTAATCATACTTATCAGTTCAGATCTATCTTTTTGTTGAAGTAAAACAACTTCATCTGCAACCATCTTTTCTAAATAGTTTTCCAATCCATACTCTTCATTAATCATTCTATATGTATACTTTCCTATATCATAATTATAAAAGCCCAACTTCTGTGCAAGAAACTTACAATATCCATACTTTTTATATACTTCAAGCATTATCGCATAGTCCGCTATATCTTCTTTTTTCTTAAAATACATAGGTTCATTGACCGTTTTCGTATATGATCCCGGTATTACTTTACCCTCTTCATCGTATACCAGATCATCATATAAAATATTATTCGGATCATTTTGCATCGGATATTTGTCAATCAGTTTTTCAACAGAATATCCATTTTGCATATAAAAGTCAGCCATTTTAACTTTTTCTTCCATACTACGTTTCAAACCAGCAAGTCTCTGATTGCTGATTGCTTTTATGTAGATGTAAACTTTATCATCCTCATCTTGAATCCGCTTTCTTCCCATACACTGAATCAATGAGTCTATGTCAACAATATCAATCACAATATGTTTTACATCCCTATCAATGATATTTATTCCAGCGTCAAAACAAGCTGTTGTAATCAAGAACTGTTCTTCAAATCTTTGTTCTTTTAGAATTTGTTGAATCTTTTTCTCTTCTACATAATCGTAATATTTCTTATTATTAGAACTACAGTTAAAAACACAATATTCTTTATATTTCGAATAAAGCTTATAAGCTTTTTCTGCTTTTTGAATAAAAAATATTCCTTTCGTTCCTTTTTCTATTCCCTCTTTTAGAAATGCCTCCATTGTATCATCCTTATTAAAAAACGTGAGACATTTTATAAATGAAAAATCAAAAGGGATTTCATATTCAATCGGTGCATCCAGCTTATTATCCTTAATATATTTCTTCATATACCTTGTCATATGTTCTCCTGTGGCAGACATAAACACATGAGTCGAAGTCTTGTTCTCCATAATCATTTTAAATGATACTGCTGTCTTATTATTAAAACTGCTATCATTAAAAAAATAATGGAACTCATCGCATACAATATACTTATATTGGGATAAATCTATTTGACTGCTTATATTATGTAGTTTTTTAAATTCCATAGACTGATATGTAATCACATCTATTACATCCGTCTTAAAGTCTTCCTCTAATTCATATGTAAACTGTTCCACACAATTTTTTCTATGAATCAGCATTAGGATTTTATCTCCTGCTTTCTTGGCTATTAGGTACAAAGGATTCTTGCAAAAATAACTTTTTCCTGCTCCCATCGGTGCAGCTATTAATACATTATCCCCAGCTTTCCAAGTTTTAATATCTTCTTCACTTATAACATCCGAAATTCTCCTCTTCATTGGTACACCTCCAGTTAGTGATTCAAATAATCACTCATTGAATTTCTAATCTGTGGTGTATCTTTAAATACGAAAACGTTCTTTCCACTAGAACTATTTATGTCTGGTCGCATATCCAAAAGGACATATCCCA
The DNA here is from genome assembly GCF_027698965.1 of Clostridium fessum. NCBI lineage: Bacteria > Bacillati > Bacillota > Clostridia > Eubacteriales > Clostridiaceae > Clostridium > Clostridium fessum. Next base: position 125,177 of record NZ_JAQEQF010000011.1, on the reverse strand, counting down.
TTAACATTAAATAGCCTGCCATTCTCTGATTAAAAATAATAAGATCTTTTCTATCCGTAATAATCGTTCCTCCAATCTTGGCATCATCTATGCTCTTCCCAGTATTATAGGCACACCACCCACAATAGAATGATGTGCCTGTCTTTCGTCCCATATGTAACCAGCATCCTCACTGGTAGAAGAAATCTTATAACCTTTTAAGCTGGAACTGTCCTCTTCAACAGTAGGTTGCGTTATCTCACAGCAACAATATCTCTGTCACTTATATGTTCGCCCTTTTTATTCCAAAGGAACTGCAAAGTGTTCTTTAATCTGCTCTGGTGTCACGCCATCAGAAAGATCCGCCTGTGCATCGGTAGAATTATCGCACTGGCTCATATAACCTATGTGGAAATGAACCGTGTTGTCTTTGAACTCATACCGAATATCTACCGCATCAGAGAAGATACCGGATTCCATGAGAAAGTCTAAGTTCTCTGTGAACTGCTCTGGCGTGATTGTTCTGGTGTCATTTGTGCCTTTACGTCTTGCCTGTACGTTCTGAATCTGAATCAGATGATCCTTGATAGCTGACTGAAGTTTCTGTGTTGTTGTCGGTCTATACATAGTTTGTGTTCTCCCTATCCCATCTTTTACATAAATCCCACTGTTACCATATTCCGTTTACTGTCTACATGATCTGTTTCTGGGGACAGATAAAGATTAAAGGCTTTTTTTACGCTAACCGAAAAAAGATCGTCAACATCCTCTGCTTTCTCAATATCATGAATTTCCTTTTTATCAATAAACATACTTGCATTCGAATCATTTGTTGTGAAAGCAAGCAACTGATTGTTTTTTACTGTCTGAACTTCATCGAAAGATAAGTCTACCAGTTCGATATTTCTATGCATGAATTTATCTCCTGCTTCTTCGTTATTCATATGAATCAAGAATCCATTTTTCTGCTCCTGTAACACCCTTTCAAACTGTGATGTCGTCAAGTGTTTGTCTTCAATTTCCTTATCGTTTAACTTCTCACAGTTCTCATCAGACTCATTTTTCTTCATACCGATCCACGGCAGATAAGCCGACAGTAACGTAGCTTCGCTTACCTTATATACATCGGAAATATTATGAATGTCATTTATCATCAGCGCCCATCCTTGATCCAATGGCATATCATGTGCTTTCAGAAAATTGTCTAAAATATTACATATCCTATCCCATTCCAATGCTGTCATACTGGAAAGTTCTTTCTCAATCTGTTCATCTGAAACTTTACTTTTTGTCAACAATCTTGCAATCTGATAACCTTTATTTAATTTCATAATTTCTGTTCTCCTTTTATTTGTTATTTTTCTTTAATCTATCTTCATACCAACGTATTGAAGCATCTTTATTTATAGGCAGTTCCACTTTCTTTCCAGAATCAAACTCCAGAACTGTAGACAGCTTTCCATTATCAGCCTTTATCCATCTTTTCATAGACACCTGCTCCCAGTTTTACTTACTAATTAATCTAGCTTTAAGCCGTTCAAATTCCGTCATTTCTTTTACCGGCGGCTTTGGCTGTATTTCTGTTTTAACCGCGAATACGCTCGATGTTTTAGCTGTACGAACCTGTGTCAATGCTTTCATAGAGTTCTGGACACTCTCTGCATCTTTCTCCACCGATTCAGCCAGTGCATCCATTCTCTTATATGGCATCACCAAACCGCTAAGAATAACTACATTTTCGCCGGATTCTGATAAATAGCCATGATACTCTGTTGGTGCTGTCCCTACTGCTTTACGAAGCTCTACAACGTCAATCTTACTGTCCTTTGCAGATACCGCTTCTGATACACCCATGATAGAAATAGTCTTATCCTCACGCTTGGCGAAGATGTTATTATCCCTGTTCAGAATATCTACAATATTTCCTGTATTACCGTTCGCGGCGTTCGTTGCTACGATGATAGAAAATGACGGACAGTGCAGACAGGTTTCGATTTCTGCCAGATCCATATTTCCATCCAACGAGTGATTATTGATGCACAGCACCTCAGTGATAAGGGTTGCAAAGATTTTATTGATCTGAAGCTTGTCCATCGCATTATTATCTAAAATAAAGATGCTCCCCAGCTCCGGCTTCAGATCTTCAATCTCATCAAATGTCTGTCTTGCATTATCTCTAATCCTCAATGATTCTGCATCAGACGGAAGAACTAGAATGAGACACATCTTATAACCCATTTCCAATAAAATCCTCGCCAACACTGGTCCAATAGCTGATCCTGTGCCGCCGCCCATCGAAAACGCGATAAATACCGTACTTCCATCAATTATGTATTTCTGCAATTCTGGAAGTATTTCATCGATGCTCTCCGCCAGTGCGTCTAAACTCCGATTACGATTTCCAGCCGCTCCGGTACAGTTCTTCATATGTATCTTATGGGATAAGTTGACCGCAGATAAATCTTCCAAACTGCTGTTGATACCAACGAAAGAGGTATTATCCTTTGTTCCGTCAAGTTCCATGACCCTTTTCTCAATTTCCGATACAATCTGGCAACCACATTGACCGCAACCAATGAAGGTTGTTTTCAATCTCTTATTCAATTTTTTGCTCATAACCAATCTCCTATTAAAAGTCCTTTTTTTTCATCTCTTCCATCCATTCCAATCCTTTTGCTGACACATAGTATGTCTTTGCATTCAGCTTCATAATACCGTATTTGACATACCCAAGGCGAATCAGTTCACGTAGATGCAGATAGATCGTCTTTTCAGTAAAAAGCACTTTTTCTCCTGCCAGCGCCGCTATGATTTCCTTTTGGGTAGCTGCTACGATCTTACTCCACGCCTCCATGTGGTAGAGAATGTTGAGAATTTCATAATTAACCCTCAAAATCTTTCCTCCTATATTCAGTTTTCAAGTTGCTTCTATATAAAGTGTGGGAAGTACCATCAGCAGAACGCCAATGATAATTTGACAAATAAAATTTTTCATGATAAGATAATTTTGCAAAATACATAGATCGTTTACCAGACGATCAAGTCTATCATGAAGACCTTCGGCAAGGGTGTTACCAGCATCCTATATGCCGGAGGTTTTTTATTTATCTATCCATACATTATATATCTTCAAGGAATTTACTCCCTTTTCTTCTTATGTTCTCTTGTATTTCTTTTTCACTGCTTTTATACCTCTCTTTCCTATGGTTCTACTATACTATGGTTATATGTCTTTGTCAAGTATTTTTTTTACTTATTTTATACTTTTTATTTGACTTATTTCATACTTATTATATACTCATTTATGCTAATTGACTTTTTTACTTATTTTCATTATACTTTTAAGTAATAAAATGAAAAGAGGCACTTATATGTCTACTGAAAAAATAGTAATTACTACTAATTTAAGACTAGATATTATTGAGCGCAGAAAAGAAAAGGGTATTTCCAGCTATGACCTTTCTGAACAAGTTGGAAATGGACATTCTAAATTTTGGTTGCAAAATATTGAAAGCGGAAAAACTAAAAAAATCAAAAAGGATGATTTACTTTCCATCTATATGATACTTGAAGGTTCAGATGATCCAAATGAAGTTCTTCCTATTATAGAACACCTTTTAAATCAATCTTTAGGCGATTCTGTTCGACCATGGTACGAATTAATTATCCCTGATTCAGATTACTCTGAACTATATGAAGAAGAAGATTTAATGGATGCTCTGGACGTTCTATTAGGGGAATATCTTGTTCCTCAAATTTCCAATCGTATATTTGCTATGCCTGTAAATCAAAAACAAGCGGCTTTAACCGCTCTTCGCCATTTTTATTATTCTGTATATAGAAATCCTGATTTAGCTTTTGCTTTAATTGGAATCCCGATGTACGGGGTAAATGAGAGAGAGCAAAAAGAACATATTAATTCTATGAATGATATGCTTTCCTTATATTCAAAATACAATAATATGTCAATTAAAAATAACAGTATACAGGCTATCAAGGAGCAACAAGAATTTCAAGAAGAAATGCAAGAAATATTTACAGAATGGATTCATGAGGCATTTTCCAATTTTGAGGAAATTATTCCTGAACTATCCAAAGCCATAAAATCTGGCGATCCCGATCTATGCGCCTTATCACGAAAATTTGTTCAAAATGTTACATTTAAAATTGAGCAAGGACAGCCTAACGTCACAAAACATTATCTGAAATCCTTCCAAATATTTACAGGAAAAGATTTTGCAGTTCATATTCGTGAATGTGTCAATTGGTTTGTAGGCTTTCATGAGCAATATAAGCTACCGCTTGTGTATAGCATCGTTTCTCCAGAAACATTAAATTCTATATATGAATATCTCAACAATTATGGAAAGATCAAATTCCGCAGACGCTTTTCCTCTACGGAGTAACATTTCGTTACCCCCATCCAAGATCACAAAAAGTCACGGTCTATTTTTCGACCGTGACTTTCTTTTCGTTTCTCTTATCTCCCTATTATCCTGCTGCCATGTTCTAACCCATTGTAATCTGTTGATAGTCCTCTGGATGGCAGCAGAATGATATTCCTCATTGAACATATGTTTCCCTTATGGTATACTACTATCGTATAATTGAACAGAAAGTAGGATGTGACTTTCCATTTATCTGATGCCCTCTAGTCTACAAAAGGAGGGATGTCCTATGATTAGCCTAAGTGATCTTTTGACGCTGTTACTGGTAATCTTCGCGGCTTTGTCATACATAGACAACCATCACGATAAAAAGAAATAGCATCCCACCGCCTAAAGTGAATGCTATTTCCTTAAATTAGTTTTACCGAGGGCAAATCGGACAATCACATCCGATTCACTTCCTAATTAAATTATACTATGGGGTGCTTGGATTTTCAAGTACCCTTTTATATTACTTCTCTTCGTCAAGTATCGCCTTAACCTCATCAAATGTCAAGGAACTTCCCTCTAATGACACAGAATCTTTGCATCACTTGAAATGGTAATTTCATCGTAAAACCGACCCTCGAAAAACCCAATAAAATCAAGGGTTTTTGCCATGTCGCATTTTTGCGAAATCGTGAAAAATGCTAATTTCCTTGATTTTGCGTTAATCTTCGGACAAAACACCGTCATTTTTCGCTTCTAGCTCTGTAATCGGTTCTCTCTCCATCTTTTCTTTTATCGCCTGTCGAATAAAGCCAGCTTTCGAACATTCTTTAGCGATACAATACTCTTCTAAAGTTTTCGCTTCTGCATTAGGCATCGACAATTTGACCTGTGTATAATTATTTTTTATATATTTTTCATTTGCTTTCTTTCTTGCATCCGTCAGTGCCAACATCGCGCCCTCTCTTTCTCTATAATTATCAAAGATGGGGATAAATTTTTCCTCCACCTTGCGATAACCATAGTATACCAATTTTCCCTTTATGAATCAACCTGCATCCGAAAATTCGGCTACGCCAGAAATGCTATTCATTCATGCTCATTAACAGCCTTTTTGCAAGTTTCCATTTGAGACTATGCTTCATTTTCTTTTCCATTTGGAACATAAATATATCATTTACTCTCTGAAAGAAACTTTCCGGCACAGCAGAACCTTTCAGATGATTGCATCCAAAACAAGTACACGCCAGATTAGAAACGTCATTTGTGCCACCCATCGCCAGCGGCTTGATATGATCGATTGTTACATCTTCCAGCGCCATTTCCTTACCACATAACTCACAGCGTCCTCCGGCATGAATATACAGCAATTTTCGTACATCTGGAGAGAACTTTTTACGGATTCCCTTTGAAGGGATCTGTACTCTTGGAATATTTTCATTTGCCTTTGGTTCTAAATCAATAATATTATCCTGTTTATGTCTTTTTCTTCGTCTGGCTTCTCTTCTCGCTTCTACCTCTTCTTCCGTCATAGCGCGCCACAGAATGTAATCAGTATTGGTATCATATACATAATATTCTGCCTTTCTGCCGGATAAATTTTTCATGATATTAATAGCATCTGAAGCACTGTCGAACCGATACGCAAGTTCTAATTTCCGTGTTGTCGCAAGTTCTCCGTCAACAAATTTTAAATAATGGATTCCGTCTGTAATTACAATAGCCATGATATTTTATCCCCTTTTCTCCGGTGGTGGAGTCACTGAATTAGTGACCCCTTTTCCACCCTTATACCTAAAATCAAATTTTCCCTATCTCTCATATGGAAAAAGAATAGTAGTTGCATTGTCTCCGGCTTTCTCTGAAATACGATTTGTGACGATCCAGATTCTGCCTTTTGAAGTCCTATATGCCGCAAGTAAATATAAATCATCTGGATTGTTCAGTTCTTCCTCATTTGCCTTAATATCTTCTGCATCCAGATCTCCCCAGTCCTTCACAGCGAACCGATGTAACGCAAGAACTACTTCTGCGGCAAAACGTTCACTTTCTCCGACTGTTTCGCTTATCCCTCTTGTAATAAGAATCTGACCCATGTTGAAAAACTTTGATTTTACCATAACTTTCTCCCTTTCTCCTGTCTCTCTTAAATTAACCCGATGATGCCAAGCAATCTATATAGCGGATTCCTTGCAAGTTTTCTTTTGCGTCTGGATCTCTTTCTGGAAATTCTTCTTTTCCTGTCCATAAATGCAAGTGTGTCTTCCAGCTTCACATAGTCCATCAGTTCAAATGGATTCAGTAAATCCGATGATGTAGTTAAAGTTCTGTCGATGATTTCTAGCCCTTCCGCTGTTGTGATGATTCTAAAATTGAACATATCCGCTCCCGTTCCTTCCTTAATATAAATATGATTGATTTACACAAGCTATAGCTGAATGGAAGCGGAGGACTGAACCTCCCACGGCTTGACCGTCACTCCCCATATAATTATTTTTCTGCTGGTTTCGGCTGTTCTGGTTTCAATTTATCCTCATACCACTTGATAGAACCGCCCTTATAGTTAATTTTTGGCTGTAAAATGCTACTCCGTCCAATCTGTTCTACTACTCCATTTTTAGTGACTGTCGCAAATTCATATGATATTTTCTGCATAATTGATCCCCTTTCCTACTGCTGATCTTTCGTCATGTAATCAAATAACTGTGCTTTGAGCCGGATGATCTCTGCATCCTTTTCTTTCAACTGCGCTTCAGCGTTCTTGCTAAACTTTCTCAAATCAGATAAAGCCTTTTCTGTCCCGGTCGTATCGCGTTGAAGTTCTGAATTAACATTACATAAACGCTCTAATTCATTGTTAGCAGTTTCAAGATCCGCTTTCAGCTTATTGATCTCTTTCTGCTGGTCTGATATAAGCAAGAACGCCTTTCTTGATTCTTCCTCCGCTGATTCTGCGCGTTGTTTCATACTGCACATAAAATCATTGTTGATATTGGATTCTGCGATCTCTGCACATCCTTCAAATGCTGTCGCTACATAGCTATCAGAACCAAGCGATCCCATCAGTTCACGGATCTGCTTCAATACTTTTCTTTCGTCCTCTTTCATCATCATCATTCTGTTTTCTCCTTATAATCCGATTTTTTCGATAACTGTTTGCGCGTCTTTGCTCATTGCTGGCATTGGCTGTCTATAACTTAACATTTGGTAGATACCTAACAATTCCAGCCATGTCTGAAAACTAATCTTTTCAAAATTAGCAACTTTTTTATCTGCCATTCCTCGAATACAACACTTGTGAAGTGTGTTCATTGCTTTGTTATGCCGGTATGCTTTGATAATATCCGAAAGTCTTTTCATGCTGGTTCTTCTCCTTTCATCCCTCCCACCCGTTTGATTGAGTGGGAAGGATTCTTATATAATGTAGGTTTTTACTTGACATACAAGCGACGATACTGACAGATGCGCTGATACTCTGCAAGACTTCCTAAATCTGCTTCAAGTCTCTTGCTATCCAGTGTCCGGCATTCACAGGTGGAAACCTTAACGGTAAAATTTTTTCCTGTCTCTGTGATTTTCTGGTTTGTATCCAGATAACCGATGATCTCACGCTCTAATGCTTTGACCTGCTCCGAAACTTTATCAAGTGAAGTTTTCATTTTGCGATAATCAGCAACCACATTTTCTAATTCTTTCATTGTTCGACACATATTAAAAATTCCTCCTGTTGATTTTCTTCTTATATGAAACTGTTCTTATCTGGTTGATGGAGAAGCACCGCTTCAATCATCTTCCCGACTATTAGATACTATGCTGTGTGTCAGTTCTTCACGGGTATATGGTTTTGAAGTTCAGAGGTTTTCGACCTCTTCGGTGTTGCTCTGTATCAACCTTATGGCTACAGTATACATTGGTACTAATACTATTTCAATTCGCAGAATGCACAAGATTGTATTGGTACCAATATCATTTGTTTGTGCATTAGTACTAATACTTTTGATTTTTTATAGATCATGACTAAATACCGCCGCTTTATATTGGTACTAATGTATATTGAATATGTATTGGTACTAATATATAATATGGTCAAGAAATCAATAAAGAACCTTTTAAGAGAGGACGGACAACCATATGAGAGAAAGAACGAAAGAAAGAACAATCGAAAGAAAAGAAAGAACTAATGTATACCAGATGGTTACAGATAGAATCATCGCTGAATTAGAAAAAGGTAGAATCCCATGGGAAAGACCTTGGACAGGTGTTAGAAGCGGAGCATATAACAGAATAACAAAGAAACCTTATTCTTTACTGAATCAATTAATATTAGGAAAAGCCGGAGAATGGGCGAGCTTCAAACAGTGGCAAGATTTAGGCGGTCACGTTCGAAAAGGAGAAAAAGCCTCATTTGTTACTTTCTGGAAGATAACAGCAGTCGATGAGGAACAGGAAGATGGTACAATGATAACTAAACAGATTCCATTATTGAGATATTACAATGTCTTTCATATTTCACAGGTTGAGGGCGTTGATCCTTTACCAGAGGAAGAACTTAACACAGAGATAGAACCGATTGAGGAAGCGGAAAAGATTCTTACAAGCTACTGGACACGGGAACATATCACAGTAAATCACATAAAAGGAAACAAGGCTTTTTATTCTCCTATGTCTGACATGATACAATTACCACTTATGGAACAGTTCACAAATATCAATGAATATTATTCTACTGCTACTCATGAATCTGTACATAGTACCATGAAAGAAACCAGATGCAACAGAGCAGAGGAAAGAAAAGGTAAGATTGTAGCGTTTGGGTCTGAAGAGTACAGTAAAGAAGAACTTGTTTCGGAAATTGGCGCGGCTAGTCTTATGAATATCTTAGGAATAGAAACAAATAAAACCTTTAGAAATTCTACTGCATACATTCAGAGCTGGTTGAAAGTATTAAAGAATGAACCACGGTGGATCGTGTCTGCATCAAGTAGAGCAGAAAAAGCAGTCGAATACATTCTGAACGATAAACAGTAACAGACGGAAAAAGGGTGTCACCGGAATGATGACACCCTACACATAAAAAGGAGAATGGACACATGAAAAGAATGATTAAATTATTAGGAATGGTTGCTATTATGGGAGTTATGTTATTTGCTGGCTTTACTCTGGGTCGGTATTCTGCCAGTGCTTCTGCCTACGTTGACACAGGATCGGAAGAGTTCCAAAATAATTTCATTGATATGCGGAAAGTCACTGATTACAGTGCAACTAATACAGGCTTATATATCTATCTGGAAGATGGATCGGGGTATTACTGGGAACGATGATAACATGATGATGATTTGATGATAATTGAATAGACAGGATAAAATAAAAGGCACTGTCTTATATAAGCTGTGTTTTTTTGTATGCTCTGGTGGTGGTGTGATGATTGGATTATTCCTAGTATTTTAGTGGGTTGATACTATCGGGGGATGTTAAAACTCTTGATTCTAAACGGTTTCTTGATTTGGGTAATAGCAGGTTCATCTTTACACACGGTTAAAAAACAAACGTTCGATAAAATGAATCTCCCATCACATCCTATCAACACCACAATCCAGCAAAGCATCTAGGAAAAACATCAGTTCGATAAACCCACCCTTTCCTCTTCCAATCTCCTCTAACCTATGCTATAATAATTTCATGGGTGCTACCATATCACGGTAGGCGGTTGTCCTTCCCCAGAGGGACTGTGACCCTCTGATTAGATAGAAACTGGAAACAGAATCTAGGAAAGGAGGGCTTAACCAATGAGTACAGCAGATGTTATTGCACTGATAGGCTTATGCTTTATGTGCTTTAGTCTCGGCTACAAAGTTGGTCGAGATAGTAATAAGACACAAAAATAACCGCCCCCTGTCCTGAGAAAACAAGAGCGGTTATTTTATAACACAATTATTCAGGACAACCGTCTATCGGTAGCATCCTTTATATATATAATATATCATTTTACTGTTGAATATGCAAGAGATTTTCACTGCGGAAAATTGCGCCGTGATTTCTGACAGAAACAAATCAAAAACTCTCACTCATTGCTCTGCATACCTATTCAGATTTCTGCCATCCCATTTTAGGACTCCATCTCCTACCCTACCGGGGGGGTATGTTCAAACCTGTAAAATTTAAGTACCTAATCAGATGCCCCGGTATTGACGGTATGGGTATTATTAACCCTTACCACGTATAACCACAATTCTTACATTCAAAACTTTTGTTAATCTTTTTACTAAACAACCCAAAGAAGCCAACTGACGCAACACGTTCTACACTACCAATTTTCTTTACATTTAAACTACCACACGCAGGACACTTCGGTAAATTTTGTCCACCATTTTTAAATGCTAATTTTGGATCTGCTCCTGCGCGGATAGCTTCGTGTGCGTTAAGCATCCGATTATATTCTTGGCTACGCTTTTTCTGGATATATGGTCTTTTATCAAACAACTCTTGATCAAACTCTGGAGAAGTTTTAACACATTCTTCGATGAATTTATCCTCCATGTCATCACCAAAAAAGTCATATTTTATATCTTCATCTTCTTCTTCCAAATCGAGATATTGTTTGGGAACAGGATACATTTTTGATTTACATATATCACAAGTTTCTGTATCATCATTGTTACCCATATAAACTCTACCACATTTTTTACAATACATTAACATAAACTACCCACCTCCAATTTTAGATAATTATACCATCATTCATAATAACAAACAAGCTTCAAACACTTGTAAATATGACATGATATTTGGTTTTGATTCAAATATAGCTAAAAAAACCAATAAAATCATCTTCGATAAATAGCATTTACGCCAAATTTCGTATACTCTCCAATTCTATAATGTTCAACAAATTCTTCATCTTCTTCCCATTTAGAAATAGCTGTCTCCATATTACTCATATGTGAACGCTGGCGAATAAAGAAATCCAGATAGCTAATTATACCGCTTTTTGAAAGAATATTATTATCAATCATTACTGCCAATATTTTTTGTCTTGCAGTTGATGATAAACCTGTAGTTTCTGACACATTATATCCATACTGCATTAAAATTGACTCCTGTGCTAATTGCATTTCTCCCATATAATATGATTTCTGATATGTTTTTTCATCACAAATACGACATACAATATGACTATAACTTTCTTTCAATCTTCTAAATGTACTTTCCATAATAAAATATGTATTACATTTTTTACAATGTCCAGCAGAAATTCTTACTAACCTTTGCTTATCTTTTCTATCAATAACCAATACTGTTGCATCTAAATTTTCCACTGTATGGTGATTATGAATACATTTAAAAATATTACCTCTTACAACAAAATCTTTCACTCCGATTCTTGGTAATTTTTTCAATTCATTTTGTTCTTGACGTAATTTTTCTTCTAACTGCTTTTCTCTCTGTCTCCTTTTTTCCTCACTCTCATGTTCAACACTTAAATATGTTTTCTTTACACAATGAAGGGAATTTTTATTGCAAGGGATTTTCCAATACATGCACATTTCATTTTTAAAGTAATGGCAAGAAACGTCCATTGCTGATTTTCTTTTTACAATCTCAACCACTGAATCTTTATTTTTTCTTTTATTCTCTTCTGTTTTATTCTTGCTATTTTTATTATATTGTTTATTTTCTATTGGTAATTTTCCGAAGAAAAACAAATATCTTTCAAACGTACTATTTTTTACTGTAAGTACATTTGACGATAAATTTTTTCCTTTACTTTTGAATATCTCTTTTAATGCATTATATTCTGTTTTTCCGCAATAATATAACTTACATTTTTCACAGTGTAATATTGGAATTTCTTTTTTTCGAGCGGATATATATTTTCCATAACTTAGTTTTTTTCCACATTTAGAGCATTTAGGTTCTAATATCTTTACTGCATTATTAGCTTTTTTCTTTCCCATTTATAATTACCTACACATCAACAAAATAAACGCACCAACAATAAGGACAATTACGCCAAGTAATTCATTATATGCTCCAACAGCACTGCCAACAATGATCCAAATCAAAAATCCGCATCCGCTACTAGAACCACCTCCACCACCATAGCCGCTACCACGCGTTCCATAATTCTTTTCATCACAATCACATCCATAGCCTGTACAATTTCTTCCATGCTCTCCATCATGAGGAAAATTGTTACTCATATGTATACCCCCCTGTATGATTTAAAACTATTAATAATAATCTGACCGATTTATTCTAATACCTATTACTGAAAATCCTGTCATTTCACCATAATATGTACCTTCTATATAATCTCCTGCTCCATAAGACCAATCCCATTCCCAGCCATATCCTGTTTTATTAAGATCTGACTGTCCTCCTAATGGACACGGTTCTGATAATGGTATAATCAAATTGGATGTTAAATCTTCACATCCACTAATCGCTTCCATAATATGTTTTTTTAAATACTGCATTCTTGGTATACCAACACCAGATATTGATTTTTCAGCAACACTTTTTAGTTCTGACATAGTTGGTACATTTTCTTGTTTTTCTGTTATTGTTTTATTACTTCTTATAATTATATATGAAAACTTTTTATATTCTGGCAATCGCATTTCTGCATTAAGTATCATAAATTCTTTATCACTTTTACAATACTCTGTGATTATTGGCGTAGTTGCTGTAGATTTTCTTAAGGAAACAACATAGGAATTATTAGCATTCGCCTCTAATGCTTTTTGACATATCTCACTATTTTTAATTATATCTAATTGCTTTTTCTTGTCGATAAGTTTTTGTTCTATTTCCGATAATTCTTTATTCTTACTTTCCAATTCTTCAGAAACAAACGGCATCTCATTCTCATGGATTTCCAGTAAATTTCTCAAATCCGAAAGAGTTTCTTGCAACGTTTCAATACTATTTTTTATTTGCTCAATAGACGATTTTTCTTCTTCTATGGCATAAGATAATTTTCTCTCTTTTCCTTTTAACTCGTCTACTTCATCCGCCATTTCATCTCTTTGAGATTTTAAATTAGAATATTCTTCTTGAAGCTGATTTATCTCTCCCATACCTACCTTCTCCCATCTTTTATTTTTTATAATTATAACATATATCAAGAGAAAATCATACAATATTATAAGAATACCTCTCATTCAAAACACAATTTGTTCTTAATGAGAGGTATTCTTTCATTTTATATCATATATATTCCAACTTAATTATATCGCTGAAATTCCTGTAATTCTGCCATTGATACTTTTTCAGAACTTTCATACTTCCGCTGAAGGTATCTAACTTCCCATCCTTCTGAGGTTGCTCCTGGTGCATAAAATGATTGATCGGTTGTATCATACTGACAGTATCCCGAAACTGTACCACCAAAGCTATTGCTTGCAGAATAATATAGATATGCACATCCACTTGTGTCCCATCCCATTCCACGGATATTTAAGCTACTTGGATCTTTTAATCTGTTTTCCAGTTCCATTATTGCTATAGACAAAGCCAAATATTTAAGTTTTTCATATTTTGTATATCGGCTAGTGATCGTAATTGGTACATCAACTGTGCCTATATTTCCAGCTTCATCCTTAACTGTACACTTCAAAGTTGTATCTTCTTCTGCATCAGTATCTATATCACTAATAGGGATATTATATATAAGTTTATCTGCACTCGTCACATTATCTGTTGCCTTTAAATCTGATTTCACTTCACTTTCTGATATACTATCTCCTTGTATTATAGTAATTCCATCTCCTGTATATGTAACTTTAGGCGCTTCTTTATCATTTTTTACTTGTGTTTCATGCTGTGCTTTTTCCCACTCTTTTGATATTGTAGGCATACAGCAAATTAATATAACTACAGCGACACAGCACCCACATCCAATAAGTATCTTTTTATTATCTTTAAATTTTATTATTTTATCTTTTAATTCATTTATTATTTTCTTATGCTTATTTTTATTAGCAGAATATCCACAATGCGGACAGGATTCTGCTTGATCTGAAATCCAATTTCCACACTCCGGGCACTTAACCATTGCCATAACATTACTCCTTCTATAATACATTTCTCCATGCTTTTATAATTCTAATATGGTAATATTTTCAGCTGATCCAGTGTAAACTGTGTTCCAGATACTTCAGCAAGATAATCAAAAGAATATATAGTTATTCCCCATTTAGGATCTGCTGTACACATATATCCTTTATTTTTATATTCGATGCAGAATGTCATTTCTGAAGTATTATCATACCATGTTTTTTCTCCATCAATTCTGAAAAAGACTGTTTTATCATCTCCCGGTTTTAATGTTAATTGTGTAAGCGTTACTACACTAGAATTATCGTCTGACAAAATAGTTAAATGCGTATTACGTTTAAATGATTCATAATCTGGTACTTCATATCGTGACCCCTGTCCATAAACTATAATATCTGAATCACTCTTATTTGTTAATTCCACCAATACAGAAGAGCATTTTGGGTTTGTTTTTGTTAGCATATGCACACTAAGTGTAGGAAGTCCCTCTTCTTTTTTCGGAGTCTGCACTACCGCACTTTGATCCCATACACCATTAGCATCTACATAATACCCATCTGGTGTTGTAGTATTCTTTAAAATTGCACCACCATTACCAGCATAATAATATGTTCCGCCAATATTGATCCACTGATTTTCTACCATCTGTCCATCAGCATTGACATAATAAAGACTACCATCATCCCCAGAAACAAATTGACTAAGTGCCAGTGTCCCATTCTCATTCAGATAGAACCAGCTTCCACCGTCCAATTTCCACATATTAGTCACATAAGAGCCATTATTCGAATAATGCCACAATCCATCATCCGTTTTCTCCCATCCTGCAAATGCCGGAACTGATGCCAAAAGAGACAAACAACCTGCTACAGCAAAAGTTTTCAATAATACCTTCTTCATATAATACCCTCCCGTGTCTTAATATACTTTCCTCCAATTTATTAGAAATTTTGCTTTCTTACATACAATTTTACTATATATTTAATTTTTGTCAACTAAATAAATATTTAATCAACCAATAGAATACATTAATTATAGTATCATGGCAGCAGGAGGTATTCTAATGGTTGATTTTGGAAACACATTAAAGACTCTGCGCCTACGAGATAATCTGACCCAGGCACAGCTTGCACAAAAACTCCAGCTTACAAAATCAGTTATCAGCGCATATGAAACAGGCTTACGTCTACCATCCTATGATGTGCTGATCCAGATTGCTAAAATATTTAATGTTACCACGGATTTTCTACTTGGAATTGAGCGAAGACATGAACTAGATCTTTCTGGTCTAACACAGTCAGAGGTCGATGCTCTACTGAATCTCATAAAAGCTATGAAACAAAATTAATTCTTCTCTCCTGCTACCATACTAAAAAACGTAAAAAATAGGGTATACCGGATTTTTCTATCCAATATACCCTATACGAATTATTCCTCTACATTTTTAACCTATCTACTATTTTGAAAATACCGCATCATTTCTGGAAAGAAGATATACACAATACTGATTCATGCTGATCCCCTCTCTCTGTGAGTGCTCTGCAAGTGAACGATGCAAACTTCTTGGTATTCTCAATTTAAACTGTCCAGAATAATCCTCCAGACTGTCCGGCTCATGAATTTCCACACCATCTTCCAATGCTGCTTCAAGCCATGCCTTTTTCGCATCCAATGCATTCGCTACTGCACTTTCCACAGTCTCTCCACAGGTAATACAGCCAGGCAAATCCGGATAAGAAACCACAAATCCGCCTTCATCTTTATCTTCTACAATTTCCATACGATAGGACATTGCCATATAATCATTCAGCGTCTTCATTATTTTTCGCCTCACTTTCAACAATCTGCCTTACCATTTCTACATACACTTTTTTGATTGGTTCATGCTTTGGTATTGTAATTGGCATACATCCTTGTTTTCTAAAAGTATAATGACTGCTTCCACCTTTCGGAGCATTCATTTCATATCCATAACTTTCTAATACCTTCCGTAACTCATCAAACCGGAGGTCTTTTGATAAATTGCATATACGCGCTATTAGTTTATCCCATTTTGACATTCTTCATACCTCCTATTTATATTATATGTGGTGTCATATATGGTGTCAATATCTTTTATCATATACCACCCCAAAACGGCGAAAAAAGGCATATCAGATATATTATCACATCCAATATGCCCTTATGTATTATAGTTTCACTTTAGTACACTAAAGTATTTTACCAATTTTTATTGACATTGTTATATTTTTTTCATACCTTATCGCACTAAAGTGACCTATTGATATTATTACGTTTTTTAATTATTCACTTTAGCAAACTAAAGTGTCTATTTCTAAGACACTTTAACCTCCCAATTTTTCATAGCATCATACACACAATCTGGAACTTTCCCCTTGCTCTTCTCTGCCAGCTCATCAATATAATTCTTCTTACCCTCAATCACACCTTTCTTTGCTT
The DNA here is from genome assembly GCF_027698965.1 of Clostridium fessum. Classification (NCBI taxonomy): domain Bacteria; kingdom Bacillati; phylum Bacillota; class Clostridia; order Eubacteriales; family Clostridiaceae; genus Clostridium; species Clostridium fessum. Next base: position 108,303 of record NZ_JAQEQF010000011.1, on the reverse strand, counting down.
CATCTTCTGTATCATATGTACCCAAGTCAATTTTCTTATTTAAAATCATTATGCTGACCTCATACTTCCCATCATCATTCAGAGTGGTATTAGGTGCTTCTCTGTCCTCAAATACCGTATTCAGATAATGAGAAAGAAATGCACACGTTTCTGGACTGTATATATTAGCTTCATTGCACAGAAGATCTTTATCAAGATCAATCGCATTCCCCGGAATATAATGTTCATCATACCAGATTTTGAAGTTGGAAAAGTTCTGCCATTCATCACAGACTCTTGTATTTTTGTAATATGGCTTGTACGCATGAATCTTTGAGTTGTAGCATCTCTGGATCATGTTTGTCCATCTGTTATATGCATCAGAATAATAGTCAACATCATCTGTCCCCAGATAACCTACTCCTTCAAAACTCCGGCGATAATACCAAGGATTCCAACCGTCAGCCTTATATTTCATATCATTCACAATCTTCATGATCCTATCTTCTGAAATTGTATCATTCTTCAAATATTCAGTTTCAATGGCTTCATACTGCGTTTCCGTCACAGGATAGAGGTTCTTATAATAATTGTCTTGTCTATCGCCGTTACGATGGTAGCAGGCGATATTATTCTTCATATCTTCATTCACAATAAACGTCTGAATCACTAGATCACACGCTCTGACTTTGAACTTCTTATATCCCCACTCTTCTTTCTTCTCGTTGTATACATTCTTATTGAGAGTATAATATAACTCCTTATCTGCTCTGGAACAGGTGGATTTAAGCAACTGATAGCTGTCCTGTCTCTTCTCTATCACTCTGCCATAATTTGATACCCATGTATCTTTATAATCAAGCAGTCGGGCAAATACTTCATCTGATGCCATTGATTCTATTCCAGACACGGATTCTGGTAAAATTCTGGATGGATGAACAGCCTTATATTTCCTAACCGTTCTCATGGATTTATCAGACTTATATAGAGTGATACCTTTTTCATAGAAATTTTGTTTACGTGCAGTTAGCATTTTATCCTTAAAGCATTCATTACAAACGTGATATGTATGTGTTGTCCATCCTATTGTTTTGGTTCTAAACTCACTCATCCGCAATTCCCGACCACATTCTTTACATACTCTTGTTTCTTCTAAATTTTCAGTTTTATTAATATTAGACATAGTTATTAAATTCCTCCTTGAATAAAAATAAGACGGCTTATTTCAGCCATAGACAGAACGCAAGAACAGCGTTCCGATAAATTTGAACAATAAAAAAGGCAGTATGATTTCATACTGTCCCAATTACTTATATGATATTAAATTTTGAAATATTTCTTTGAATTATTCTTTATGTTTTGCTCTATATGTTTCACATAGAGATTTATAAAAATCTGTCACTTGGAAAACAATAAACGTATTTCCTGTTATGGGATGATTCCCACAACCAATTACTTTTGCTCCCTGTTTGATGATCCAGTTACACTCTGGAATATCGTAATTGTAATGTACATTTATGTGCTTCATTCACTCTCTTTTTTCTCCTTATCTAGGCTACTACATCAGATGCAATAGAAAAATCTAACATTTCTTCGATCGTATTCCCATTTTGGGAATCTGCTTCAAGGTAATCATATTCATTAAAAATACTCATATCAATATATTTTGGTTCATCCGCAGAATAACCTTTCTCCACATTCAAATCATAATTCCTTTTTAATCTTTTATTTTTGTCTACTGCATAAGCATAAAGTTCTCTTATTTCATCTTCTGAATACTCTTTCATTTCTGTAGCAAAATAATGTAATTTTTGTCCCAACGAACGATTCTTGTTCGCCCTTTCTGTCTTTTTATTCTTATTAGCTTCATTATACTTATATCCATGAATGTTCTCTGAATACGCTTCCGCTAATGCTTTATCACACCATCTGCTATATGTATTAGGTATCTCTCTTAATTCACCACTGCCATTATGTGCAATGCCTTGAAAGAAATCTTTATGTCTTATGATAAACATAATTTTATTTTCTTCTAAAATCTTATTAAAAGTGATAACCGTAGGCTTACTTATAGATATTAGATTTGCAAAATAGTCCAATCCCATTCCACCAAGTTTTCCTTTATATTTACCCATATCCTCACTTCTATTAAAAGAACCGATCTGACAGGTAAAATACCGAAGCAACTTATATCTGTCAAAATTACCACTAAGATTCATTATTTTATGCATTTCATCCTCTGATAAATCAGCGAAGAATCCATCATCTTTTTATAATATAAATTTGTCAAATTCAAAACCATCTCTGACTTGCTGTATGTTGTTTCAATCTTAATCATTCTTTTATTTAGCAATTCTTCCAAACCATTTTTAATCGCAGTCAATTCATATCTGTTAGGTACACGTTTGAATATAGAATGTGCAATCATATTATAAGATATAAAATATTCCACTTTATCCATTTGCATAATATTCCTAAGTCCACACCATACAACAAATGCTTGATCGGATAGTTCTTTGTTCTCTGTTATTTTCTTAATAATAAATAAATTTTTCATTCCATTCGCTCTTTCGTTCTTTAAATTTTTCTTGGAGTAAAAGTTGCAACATTTTTTTGTTGGGCAAAGGTAGTTACACTTCGAAAACTACAACACTTTTTTGCTGGAACTCTTACAGTATAAGTAGTACATAATAATTAAGTAAAAGATAATATTTTTCACTTCTATCGAAGTTGAACTCTTATCTATTTGATTTGTGCATAATATTCTTCTACTGCATTTTTTAATTCTGGTGTATTCTTAAACAGCCAGCAATTATATCTAGGGTTATACTTATCAGCAATAATCTTCTCATAGTTAAATCCCTTTTTTAATAAGAATCCACACAATTTCATTCTTCTACATAAGTACATAATTTCGTTCTCCTTTTCGTCTTTTGATTTACACAGTTCAAGTTGTCTGTGCTGAAGCACATACAATATCCTTCTCTACTATATTCACTTTTTCATTTTTCAAAAGTTATCACTTTTAAAAATCATTTAATATGTCCTTCTCCAGAGACAAATTTGGAATATCTCATCCCAAGATCCAGATTCTTGTCCGCAAGGACAACTTAATATGTATTACTCAAGGAGTGACAACTTTTCATCTGATTATATTCATTTTTAATTCTTCAACCGGAATAGAGTGCGAAATTGCGCTGAATCATGATTTAGACTTGCCCTTAGATTCTGATTGTTTTTGTTCTACTTTCTTCTTTTTTCTATTTTGATAATAGGTCTGATTATACATTCTTTTCCTAGCTTTCTTCTCTTCTTCTAATCTTTCTTTTCGTTCTAATGATTTCACAACTGCTTTATCTAGCTGTTCTCCGGCTGTGATGATTACTTTCTGGTGTCCTTGCTCTTGAACCATTTCGCCCTTATATCGGTTGTATCTCATCCTGTCTTTCGTCATAATGGGGGTAATTGTGAGGATTCCTTTCAGAGAAATAGACTTATCTTCTTCTACTGCTTCTGTGATTACTTCTCCTAATGCCAGTAGCATTAACTCAATATCTTTCTTCCAGAATCCGGTTTTTTCTTTTATTTTGGAAACTATTTCTTTTTTATAGACTTGACCCGTATTAATTTTGTTGTACATCGTGTATCACTCCTTTTCTTCTTTTAGCTGTGGTAGCAGGTTCTTATAGGCTTCATATTTGACCTGTAGTTGGATTTTATTTGATTCATTGATAAAGTTGCTGTCTAATATATAAAATGGCTTAGAATCGATTCTAGTGCATTACAGAGGCATATATGGATTTTGATAAGGGTAATAGATTGATTTGTTCTATCTCATGTGATTTGAAATATGAGTTTCATCTGAATTGAAGATACCTTGTTTGATTCTGTCTGAAGTTGGTTGCAACCACGTAGACGCAACCAAAATTACATGTTTTTCTGCTCTCCGACCACGTTGACGGAAAGCATAACCCTATTTCCCAATTCCAACCACGTGGACGCAATTGGATTTTTCTCCGCTCACAAAAATAGGGACTATCCATCGCTGAATACTCCCTATCTCTATTATTTACAATTCAAACCGTGAAAGTTGGGATGGAGAAGAAATCTTATCTAGCATTACATATTCCTTCTCATCCAGCGTAGATAAAGCTAAATCCTTTTCTTCCTGCATGATATGATAATATACACGTTCTATCGTCTTTGTGTCAGCCTGTCCTACAATACTTGCTATTACCATCTTGTCTATGTTCTTTCTACACAGCAGAGAAATAAATGTATGTCTAAGGGTATGTAGACCAACCGATTCTTCTATCTCTTTTATTCCGCTGTTCTTACAGATCAGATTAAATGCTCGATGCAGGTTGTAATAACTGACCGCTGGTGCGTGTAGTCCTGTTGCAAAAATATACTCATCTTCTGAATCTGGTTTCTGCAATTCTTTCAAACGTCTCAAATGGTACAGTGCCTTGGAGATAAGATATACTTTTCTGATACCAGCTTTTGTTTTAGGCTTGTCTTTTTTCTTGATCCGCTGTCCTGTTGACTGCATATTAGCATCTCGCTTCAATTCGTAGGATTCTGCTACACTGACATTCAAATATCCGTTTTTCTCATCTATATCTTTCCATGTCAATGCAACTGCTTCTCCAAAACGTACCCCTGTGTACATGATAAAGATCAGTCCTTCTCCAAATTTGTATCTTGGCTTTCCTGTAGACCAGATTGCAGATGCTTCATGAACGAATCGTTCTATCTCATCGGGTGTAAAGCATCGAATATCTTTCGTCTGATGGACAGATACCTTATTTACATCCACTTCTTTAGGTTTAACCACCGTAGTCATAGGATTGTTATTCACATCCTTTGAATAGTAGTATCGAAAGAACTGATCTAACAACTCATACGTCTTTTTTACCGTGGAATATGAGTATTTCTTCATCAGCTCCGATAGAAAGTTCTGGATCACTTCATCCGTGATGGCACGAATCTGGATATTGGCAAAGCTGGTTTGTTTAAGAATCTGATTCTTCAATGTAGATTCTTCTCTGTCAAATGTCCTGCCTCTCTTATTCAGATAGTTGAATTTGTAAAACCAATGTTTGATGGCATCAGCAAGAATTACTTTGTTCGTCAGACGCTTTCCATTTAATGAAAATACTGGTCTTTGTCCAATCTGCCATTCCTGCAAGGTATCTACTTCTTTTTTTCGCATAGCATCTATTACATCTTCAATGCTATATCCATATGCAGAAATTCTTTTAGATGTACCATCTGGCAATGCCAATGTTTTCTTGTACTCCAAGTAACAAGTAGCCTTATTTTTCCATGTAATCTTTCCTTCCCCTCGCGGTAACTTCATCTTCGCAAGTTTTTTGTCTGTGGATTCGATTTTCTTTTCCAATTCTTTCTCCGTCATAAGCAACACCTTTCTCAACAATATAATGAAGTTCTTGGTGTTCCAAACATCACATAGGAAAAAGACATTGTAGAAACAGACCATCAGTAACAAATATTAGAACTGTCACTGAAAATGTCACTGATTCTAAAAATCCTTTATTTTACAATACTTTCGGGGTGTTCGTCACGGTCTCCAAAACCGTTAATGGGGGTTCGAATCCCTCTTCCCCTGCTTCTAAAGGCGTCAGTGATTCAGAGATGAGTCATTGGCGTTTTTTATTTTTTTAAACATTCAAGTCGAACGTCCATGAGACTTGGCGCGTGATTCTGGTCAGAGAAGCTGACATATTCCTATCAGAATCACTGCGCATCCTCGCGGAGCGTTTATCTCAGTCGGAGACCTAACTCCCACTGAGACAAATTTGCTGTTACTCACATTACGCTAATATTATTTTTCTTAAATTTTCCCAAAATCCAAGCAACCTACAGCAGCCCAATCGCCTCCCGCACATTTGCCACCCCTTCCAGCCGGATATCCGACCTTGGTTTCAATTTACTGACATTGACCATCGGAAGAATGCACCTTGTAAATCCCATCTTGACTGCCTCATGGACTCTCTGCTCTGCCATCGAGACGGCGCGCACCTCTCCGGAGAGTCCGACCTCGCCAAATACGATCGTTTTCTCATCCAGCGGACGGTCTTTATAGCTGGAAATCAGCGCCATCACGATCGCAAGGTCAAGCGCCGGCTCGTTCATCTTCATGCCGCCTGCAATGTTGACATAGGCATCGTACCCGGACAGGGCATAACGGCATCGTTTTTCCAACACTGCCATGAGCAGGTTCACACGGTTGTAATCGACGCCCGCTGCCGTCCGCCGCGGCAGTCCGAAATTCGTCTTTGACACCAGCGCCTGCACTTCCAGAAGAATCGAGCGGGTTCCCTCCATCGAGCAGGCAGTCACCGCACCGGATGCCTCCGCCGGGCGCCCTTCCAGCATAAATTCGGATGGATTCGGCACCTCCGCCAGTCCTTCCTCCCGCATCTCAAACACGCCGATCTCATTGGTCGAACCGAAACGGTTCTTCACTCCCCGCAGAATCCGGTAGGACGCATGGCGATCGCCCTCAAAATATAGCACTGTATCGACCATATGTTCCAGCATACGCGGTCCCGCCACAACACCCTCTTTCGTCACATGACCGACGATAAAGACTGTCACACCCAGTCCTTTTGCGAGCTGCATCAGGACGCCGGTGCACTCTCTTACCTGGCTGACACTGCCCGGTGCAGAACCTGCCGCCTCGATAAACATGGTCTGGATCGAGTCGATCACGACCACATCCGGGCGTACCTCCCGGATCACCTCCGCAATCGTATCCAGGTTCGTCTCACTCAAGAACGAAAGTGGTCCGCGCACCGTCCCGATCCGGCTTGCCCGCAGTTTGATCTGTTTTAATGACTCCTCGCCGGAGACGTATAAAACCTTTTGTTCCTGTCCTGCCAGGTTCCGGCAGACCTGCAGAAGCAGGGTTGATTTTCCGATTCCCGGATCTCCGCCGACCAGCACCAGGGAGCCACGCACCACGCCGCTTCCAAGCACCCGGTCAAGTTCTGCAAATCCGGTTCTCGTCCGATCCGTATCGGAAAGCTCAATTTCATCTAAGCTGACCGGCTTTGCCTGCGCGCCAGCCCGTTTCCCCGGTGCCGCCGTCAGCGAAGCCGCTGCCGCATACCGCCCTGCTGCCGTACCGGATGATGCCGGTGCGGACGGCGCTTCCACCATCGTATTCCACGCCTTGCACGCCGGGCACTGCCCCATCCATTTGGAAGATTCATAACCGCATTCCCTGCAGAAAAATCCCGTTGATTTTGCCTTTGCCATGCTGATTCCTTTCCAAACACTTCTTCTCATATTTCTTATTACACAAAAAGCCGCTGCATGGCGGAAACCGGCTTCCGGCGCACACGCCCGCCATTCCTGCCATGCAGCAGCTTTCATCTCATGCATTGTAACTTGTACGTAACGTTTTGTTTTTCTTTTCCTTATCTGGCTTCAATCCGGATTGCGGTTGCCTTGCCCGGGTTCAGCTCCACGCTCAGTACCAGTTTGCCGCTGACGTTGGTCTTCATGCCGCCGACCGATACGCCGTCTACATATACCTCATACTCACGCTCATCCTCTAACTGAATGGTAATCTGAGCATCCTTCTCGCCCTCAACCGAAAACTGTACGGAAGTATCTCCCGCCTGGAAATGATTGACTGCCGTGCCCGGTACCGACTCATATACGAACATTCCGTTGCGCTCCAGCTTGGTAATCTCGCCGAATGTTTTTACCTTATAAAGATCGCCCTGAAATTCAAAATCCTGCAGCTTGGACTTTGCTGCTAACATATAATTGCCAAAACTGATGGTTCCGTCATCCTCGATGCGGATTAACTCGCTAACTACTGGCATAATGCTTTATCCTCCTAGTATCCTTTTAATCAATATCGCAACTGCTCCGCACTTACACAGTTACTCAGTAGTATCATTTTAACACACTTCGACCGGGTTTACCAGTCTTTTCGCTTCCAGCCCTTTAGACCGTCTCAAATTTCAGCTGATCGCCATCTTTTTCAATCCGAACCTCTGTTTTTTTCCGGATCGTGCCTTCCAGGATCTTCTCAGAAAGCTGATCCTCGATCTGCGTCTGGATCGTCCGGCGCAACGGTCTTGCACCATATTTGGAATCATATCCCTTGTCTGCCAGAAAATCGATCGCATCATCTGTGATCGTGAGCGTCATTCCAAGCTGATCCTTCGTCCTTTTCTCGATGCCGCGCAGCAGAATGCCTGCGATTGTCTTGATATTCTCCTTCGTCAGAGGATGGAAGACTAAAATCTCATCGATTCGGTTTAAGAACTCCGGCTTAAACATCCGGCGCACTTCCTCCATCACGCGTTCTTTCATAAACGCATAATCCGCTTTCTCACCGCTCTCCGACGAGAATCCAAGCCGCTTCGGGGAAATAATATTTTCAGCGCCCGCATTGGAGGTCATAATCAGAATCGTGTTCTTGAAATCCACCTTCCGTCCCTGTGCGTCCGTAATGTGCCCGTCATCGAGGATCTGCAGCAGAATGTTAAATACATCCGGATGCGCTTTTTCAATCTCATCAAAGAGAATAACCGAATATGGATTGCGACGCACCTTCTCGCTGAGCTGTCCGCCCTCCTCGTAGCCAACATATCCTGGCGGCGAACCGATCATCTTGGAAACGCTGTGTTTCTCCATGTACTCCGACATATCAACGCGGATCATCGCATTTTCCGTGCCAAACATCGCCTCCGAGAGTGCCTTGGAAAGCTCTGTTTTTCCGACACCCGTCGGCCCCAGGAACAGAAACGAACCGATTGGCCGCTTCGGATCCTTGAGTCCCACACGACCACGGCGGATCGCACGCGCCACGGCGGATACAGCTTCCTCCTGTCCGACCACGCGCTCATGCAGAATGGACTCCAGTTTCAACAGCCGCTCTGACTCTTCTTCTGCCAGCTTGCGAACCGGGATCTTCGTCCAGTCAGAAACAATGTCCGCAATCTCATTTTCACCGACCACTAACTTGCGTGAATTTTTCTCTTTTTCCCATTTTTCACGAATCTTTTCAATCTTTTCCTGCTTTTTCTGCTGCTTCTTCTTGATCTCACCGGCTTTCTCATAGGCTTCAGCCTTGATCGCCTCTTCCTTCTGGCCTTCGAGTTTTTTGATCTCCGCTTCGAGCTTTTTGATCTCCTCCGGCTCCGTATATACAGTCAGACGCAGCTTCGAGGATGCTTCATCGATCAGATCGATCGCCTTGTCCGGCAGGAAACGGTCATTGATATAGCGGGCAGACAGGCGCACCGCTGCCACCAGTGCCTCATCCTGGATCGTCACCTTGTGATGTTCCTCATAGCGGCTGCGAAGCCCCTTCAAAATCTCGATGGATTCCGCCTCCGTCGGCTCATCCACCATAACCGGCTGAAACCGGCGTTCCAAGGCCGCATCTTTTTCGATGTATTTGCGGTATTCTTCCAGCGTCGTCGCACCGATAAGCTGAATCTCGCCCCTCGCCAGCGACGGTTTCAGGATATTGGAGGCATCGATCGCGCCCTCCGCGCCGCCTGCGCCGATGATCGTGTGAATCTCGTCAATAAACAAGAGCACATTTCCACTCTCCCGCACCTCGGCAAGTACCTTCTTAATCCGCTCTTCGAACTCACCGCGGTACTTGGATCCTGCGACCATGCCGGACAAATCGAGGCTGACAACCCGCTTTTTCGCGATCGTCTCCGGTACATTGCCGGAAACAATGAACTGCGCCAGACCTTCCACAACCGCCGTTTTTCCGACGCCTGGTTCCCCGATCAGGCACGGATTATTCTTCGTCCGGCGGCTTAAAATCTGAATAACACGTTTCATTTCCCGTTCCCTGCCGATGACTGGATCGAGCTTTCCGTCCCGCGCCATCTGAGTCAGATCCCGGCTGAAATTGTCCAGATTCGGTGTATTGCCTTTCTCCGGGCGCACCCGTCCTGCTGCCGCATCTTCCGCCGCCTCGGACGGCGCATCATCGCCCATAGCCCCCATCAGATCCACATATAATTTCTGAATATTAACATTCATTGTATTGAGTAAACGGCACGCAGTTGATTTTCCATCCTTGATGATGGCAATCAGGATGTGCTCCGTTCCAATCAGAGGCGCTTTGAAAAAAACCGCCTCATCATAACTCGCCTGCAGCACGGCGCGCGCCCCCGGCGTATATTCAATCTGTCCCTCTACCTGAGTCGCCACTGCCGGGCTTATCAGACGCTCCATCAGTTCCATGACACGCTCTTCTGTCACATCATGTTCTGCCAAAACCGCTGCCGCCACGCCAGTTCCCTCTTTTATCAGTCCTAAAAGCAGATGCTCCGTCCCCACATAGCCGTGTTCCAGCTCCTGCGCTGTCTCGACTGCCAGACGGATCGCTTCTCTGGCTTTCTGAGTAAAACGATCGATCATTTTACTGTTCCTCCTGTTTCTTTTTACTTTACACCAGCTTCGGCAGTTCCTCACGCAGATACCGCGCCCGCTCTGCCTCCAATTCCTCACGTCCCAGCGGCTTGCTCGAACGTTTCTGTAAGTTTGCCGGCTGGATGCCGATCATCAGGCGGTAAATGCTCACAAATTCTGCCGGTTTTAACAGCCCGTCCGCGATGCCCGCCCAGACATGAGATAGAAATGTCATCGCTTCCTTGAGCGTCATCCGGCGCGCATATTTCAGAACGCCGTAGGACTTGTACGCCTCATCCTCCCGCTCCAGGCGGTGCCTCGACAGAGAAACCTCGCGGAACTGATTTTCCTGCGCCGAGAGCTGCCCCGCCACGTTGGCTACCAGCTCCAGAATCTCTTGTTCGGTGATGCCGAGTGTCTTCTGATTGACTACCTCGTACAAATCGCCGTAGTTTTCATTGCCTCTGCCATAAACGCCGCGCACGGTCGTGCCGAAACGTCCCATATCGCCCAGAAGTTCCTGAAATTTCTTATTCATTGTCAGAGACGGCAGATGCACGACCACGGACGCCTTCATTGCTGTTCCGACATTCGTCGGATAGGACGTCAGATATCCATATTTCTCATTAAATGCATACGGAATCTTCTCGTTGATATAATCATCCAGCGCATCCGCTTTTGCATAACATTCTTGCAGATCGAGTCCCGATGCCAGCACCTGTAACCGGATATGATCGTCCGCATTTAATACCATGCTGACCCGCTCATCCTCCGAACAGAGGATCCCGCCCGGCGTCGTCTTCTCCGCCAGCGTGCGGTTTAAAAGCCGCCGTTCCCGCAATGCGGTGCGGTCAAGCTTCTCCATCAATTCCAGATCTTCATATTCATAAAACTGACCGTCCCGGTCACCCAGATCGCGGAAATTCTGTTTTAAACGGGCAATCATCGTCCGCGCCTCATCCGGCTCCAGACGGCTCGGAAATTTATATTCCTCCCAGTTCCGAGACAGACGCACCCGGCTGGAAACGATATTGGACGCATCATTCGCCACTTCCTCAAACCATTTCGTCATGTCTCATCTCTCCTTCCAGACTGTGTATCTTATCCCGGCAGGCAGCAGCCGTCTCATAGTCTTCTTCCTGCAACGCCGCTTCCAGCCTGCGTTTCAGCTGCTTAATCTGCTCTTCCGGGCTGAATTCCAGTTCTCCTTTCTTCGTCACCTCTGCAGCCGCCTGACTGCGCGGCTGGATCTTCGGATGTTTGCCGGTATGGCTCGAATTTTCCTGCAATTTCTTAATTTTCTCTCCAAGCAACGGATCAAACACATGATAACAGTCCGCGCATCCGAAACGGCTGTTCTTGACAAATTCTTCATACGTCGTGCCGCAGGTCGGGCATACCACATCCTCTTTCGGTGCCTGGCTGGCAGACGCATCCGTCAGTCCCAAAAGGCTCGAAAGCAGTTTTCCAAGCGGAAATTCTCCCTCAATCAGTGCCGAGTACGGTCCCAGATCCATCTCTTTCGCGCACTGGGCGCAGAGATTATGCTCTGTCTTGACGCCGTTAAACACTTCTGTATATTTAATATTCGCTTCGCGAATCCCACATTTCTCACACAGCATAATTTATCCTCCCAACATACACATCCCGCAACGGTTCCAATACACAAAAACCATCGCCCGCAGCCGGAACCTGCTATTCCGCTGTAAATGCGTCATAAATGGAATCCACCAGATTGTGAACCTCCTCGCGGCTCACATTTTTACAGACACCTCTTGCCAGAATTACACTGAGATCCCGGCGCATCTCCGAGATCGTCCGCATCTTATCCGTGTCAAGTGCAATCACTGCCCCGCGGCGGCGGTCCACACGCAGAAAACCTTCCTGTTTCAGTACAGAATATGCCTTGTTGACCGTGTGCATGTTAATTCCGATGTTATCCGCTAACTGGCGCACGGATGGCAGCGTATCGCCCTCCCGGATCTGGTCGGTCGCAATCCCGATGATGATCTGGTTTATGAGCTGAATATAAAGCGCTTCCTCACTGTTAAAATCAATCTCTACAATCATACTCCACCATCTTTCATTCTGACGGCAGACCCCGTTTCTAAATACAGTCAGCCGCCTGTTTTATCATTTGTTATATAGATTGTATAACAAACAGATGTTTTCGTCAACTGTAAAACTGTGTTAATTGTGTGAACTTGTTACTGTTCACGGATAGGCACTTTTGGAACTGAAAGTGCCGTAAGAAAACGTGGTGGCAGCAGGAATTTGCCGTATTTAAATGCGAAGCCACGGCAAATTCCGTTACTGGGCACGTATGCGTGAACAGTAACGTGAACTTGTTACAAAAAAAGCGATATAAAAGAAAAGACAGATACCCGCCAGAAATCTCCTGGACAGATATCCATCTTTTCCTCTTTTATTTACTGCGGATCGTCGATATACTCAAATCCATCCTCATCACGCCGATCCCGCTCTAACCGGGCTTTTGCCTCGCGGGCGCGTCTGGATCGCTCTGATTCCGACTCATATCTCGTTGGGCGATCACCGTATTCCTCCCGTTCCAGCGTGTAGTAAAGCTCCGAGCGGGATGCCGGGCGCACATAAATCGCCGGGCGCGCATTCCGGCGTTCTCCCGATGCTGCAGACTCTTTCGCCGCACGATGCGCCGATGCAGGCGTGTAATCGCGCTGCAGGCGGCTTTCTTTTGCTGAAACGGCACGTTCCCGTTCTGTGCGTCGGCTTTCTGCCACTGCCTGGCGTTCCCGCTCTGCGCGGCTTCCGTCTGCCGAAGTTCTGCGCGGACGCTCTGAATGGCTTTCCTCTGCCGCATCTCTGCGGGTGCGCTGCAGACGTTCTTCTTCTGATGCCTCTCTGCGGACACAAGCCGGACTGCTTTCTTCTGGCATTTCTCTACGAACGCGTTCGGAACGATTTTCGCTTCCTGCTTCCCGGCGGCGTCTTTCCTCCGGCATCCGTTTTGCGCGGTCTGCCGATGCTGCCTCCATACTCCGCTCTCGGCGAACAGGCTGGGACGCGCGCTCATCTTCCCTTGTCCGGCGGATCGGCTGCATCTCGCGCTCCTCTTCCCGCTCCCGGCGAACCGGTCTTGTCTCCAGCGTCTCTTGGGTTCGGCGCGCACTCCGACGCCCTTCCTCCATCCGCTCTGCGGACGGGCGGCGTCTGTCATCCGCTGCCATGCGCTCCTTCTCACTCCGCGCTGCCGGTCTTGCCGGCATCATTTCCCCATCTTCTCTCTTGTCGCGCCCAGTGCCTCGTTTCACCCGTGCGTCTGCCGCCGGTCGTGCATTCGGCGATGACGGACGACGCTTGGACCTCTGTCTGCCTCCGGCTGCCTGCGCTTCCTCTCTCCACTCTTTCCGCTTGAGCAGAAGATTGATCACGATAAAGAACAAGATTACACACGCTACGCCCAGAACCGCAAGCATGACAAAGCGGATATTATAATCCCTGCAAAGTGCGTTGTACTTATCTACAATCTCTTCCACTTGTGCATCATCGTATTTAGTTGCCAGAGACGGGTCTTCAAAATACCGCTGGAAGGTCTTTTCTGCAATATCATACCGATACAGCGACTTCTCGCCGCTCTCATTCATACCATATACGACACAATACTTCTGCTGTTCATCGCTCTTCCACACCCAGCCCTGCACTTTATACGTGCCGTTTAACTGAATGGTCGTCTCCATAAATCCATCCGGAATCTGAACCGACTCATCCGGTGGAAGCACCAGAATCGACTTTGCTGTCACATCGATCGTCACATACGGCGATAACACACCGGATTCCGGTATATAAATATAAAATGCACCATTTCCATCGGCACCCTGCAAATACAAAAGCGTCAGGTCATTGCCATTTCCACACTGGACCTCTGAACCGCCATAAGTACAGGTAGACTGCGTATATCCTTCCGGAAGCAGGGAGGCATCAAATTCCGTCGCCACCGTATAGGAAACGCCGTCTATTTCCACATCCAGCCCGTTTTTCACAACCGGCGTTGTCCCAACTGCCTCTGTTTCAGCCCCTGTCTCCGCCTCTGACGGCACATCGACCGTATCGAGCTTATTGACTGTGATCGTGTAGCTCTTAGTTGTCTGTCCATCCTCCGCCGTCACCTTGCAGACAACGGTATTAGCACCTACCTTTAAGCCGGAATCACCGCTGACAAGGACTTTCGCCTTGCTGTCCTTCGCACTCGCGCTGACCGCCAGCTTATCGACGCTGGCTCCTACCTGCGCCGTATAGGAAGTCACATTTGGCGAAAATGCAGGGGAAAGTGTTCCTGGAGAAATCTTCAAGGACGAAAGCGCCGCTTCCGCCGAGGAGGTTGCCGGTGCTTTTACTTTGACGCTCGCCGTCCCCGTTTTAGAAACTGTGACTGCCTGTGCATCTGAGTCATAGACTTCATAACTTCCCACAGAGATCGAAGTATTTCCCGCCTGCACTGCCTTGAATTTCAGCGTATAGGAAAATGCCTTCGTCGAATTGGAATCCATCGTTCCAACTAGGCGGACGGAACCTGCACCGCCGCTTGCGTTATTTCCGCTCACAAACTCAATGACCGACGGATCATAGGAAAGTACCACGTCGGATGCCCCTAGATTTCCATCCTGAGAGGAGATCTTCACATTGACGCTGAACTCCTGACCCACCGTCGCACTCGGATCGGAAAATGAAATTTTTGCGCTGGATGCATAGGCGCTGATCCCGCCAACCGGCGCCGCCACCGTCAGCATACCTGCCGCAAGTATACCTAATATGATATTTTTAAACCTTTTCATTCAACTGCCCTGTCCTATATTCTTTATTGGTAACGGTCCCATATCTGCACCGTTCCCTTTCTTTACAAATTTTCACGTACCCGCTGCCATCTCTCAAGACCAGCCGCAGGTACGTGAAATATCCCTACAGTCCCAGAATCTTCTTCTGCATCAGAAGAATATCCAAAATATCTACTTTTCCATTTCCATTTAGGTCGGCGCGCGCGATTTCCTCCGCTCTTAACTTTCCAAGTCCCAGTATCGACCGCTGTGCCAGCAGGATATCCATGATGTTCAGCTTACCGTCGCCGTTGACATCCCCGCGCACCGACGATGCCGCATGCGTTCCCGATGTGGACTGGGATGGTGCCGCCGCGCTGGTCGGCGACTGGCTCCCCTGCGGACTGCCGGCGCTCCCGACAGACTCCCCATTTGGCGCAATCAGGGTTCCGGAACTGCCGCTCCCAAATCCATTCACATTCGATCCCGGTGCGGACTGCCCGGAAGGAGAGCTTCCTGAACTGCTTCCCGAAGAGGTCGGACCGACAATCTGCACATCCGAACCGCCGGAGGAAGAATTTCCTGAACTGCTTCCTGAAGACATGCCCGGTCCCGTCGCCGGACCGCTAGAGCTGCTTCCAGAGGAAACGCCGCTTCCAATCGAGCTTGAGTAGGTCGGACCGCCTGACTGGCGCACTACGTGAAGGACGTAATTTCGCAGATTTCCATTTGCCGCTTTGACCGTCACGGTGATCTCATTGACACCGCTCTGCAGATCGACCGTTCCCGTTCCGGCAATCGTTGCCTTGGAATCAATCGCGCTCGCTGCTACCGTCACGCTTGCCACCGACGGATCCACGATCAGATCGTAGGACTCTGTATCTCGGTTAAAGGTCGGTGTCAGTGCAAATCCATCGACACCCAGCGCCGACAGCTTGTTGTTCGGGCTGCCGTCCAGCGTCGGTTTGACGCAGGCGCCCGCCGGCATATTTTTATACACCGGAATCGAGAACTCAAGTGTTGTATTTGCCAATGCCGTGATCTTCGAAAGCGTCAGTCCTTCGGCAGCTGCCGCCTGCACATTCGTCATGTACTGGTGTTTATAAAGGTTGCTGCCCTGCACATTAAATTTCTTTAAGTACAGCGTATCCTGTCCTTTTTTTACATAATTCTCGCCGTAATAAACCGAACCGCCACGGATCGATTTCTCGATGCTGTTCCACGGGCGCAGATAGGTTCCCGACTGGGATGCCCACCAGAGTCCGCGTTCTACCGCACTCATCGAGCCGGACTGATATGCCTCTATATTAAAGAAGTTATAATAACCCTGATAGCCGGACACCGTTCCGGAAATACTGCGTCCGGTTCCCTGGCTGCCCTGTTCCTGCAGAATCATCGATGCCAGAATATATGGATTGACTCCCGATTCGGATGCCGCATTCATGATGATATCTACATAGGAAGTGCCGATTGCAGACTGCTGCGCCACTCCCGTGGAAGTTCCCGAACTGCTGGAAGTGCCACTTCCCGGTGCACTTGTTCTTCCGCTGCTGGTTGAACCAGAAGTTGTTCCAGTTGTGCTGCTTCCCGGTGCGCTTGTACTGCCACTGGTGGTTCCAGCCGTGCTGCTGGTTGTCCCCGATGACTTATTCGATGTGCCGCTGCTGACCGGCGCCGTCTCCCCGTCTGCATTGTTGGAAGAAAATCCATCTCCCGCCATGCCCGGTCCATTGGTCGCTGCCACCCGCTCCGTCTTATGATCGCTGATCGAAGCAATCGGAGACGACAGACCGGCGCTGCTTCCGCTCGAACCTGACGAACTTCCCGGTCCCGTCGCTGAACCGGAAGAAGAGCTTCCTGAACTACTTCCCGTACCGGCCGATACCGACGAGCCGCCCGACACCGTGCCGGAAAGGAAGGTTCCGCTCACCATGTTCTGCAGCCCCGTCTTCGTGTGAAGCGAACTGTCATACGACTGTTTCATGAACTGGTAAATATATTTATCATTTAAGAAATTCCGCGGATCCATATAATAGGCGATAATATCCGAAGACGCCTGTACCCAGGAGCTTCCGTCAAAACCCGGCCAGGTTCCGGTTCCCCAGTCATACGCACCTGTCTCGGTCGATTTCCAGGACGAAATGCTGCTGCTCGCAACCAGGTTCCGCCCGATCACGCTTTCATTTTTCAACGCTGTGTTCCAATCCAGATTTGTCTGGAACGCCGTGAACGTCCAATTCGGATATTGTGCATGCAATTCCCGGAGCCCCTGTTTATAGCTCTCCGGAAATCCCTGCTTTGTCAGATAGCTTTCAAAATCCGAATCCGATTTGATCGCAGTCGGAAACTTTATGTATTTGCTCGAAACATAACCCGTCTGCTCACCGCCGCTTCCGCTATATCGTATCTGATACCATACGACGCCATCCGTTCCCGTCTGCTCACCAAGTACTGTAACTGGTGCGCCCTTGGACAGCTTCGCTAGTGCCTGATACGAAGTGCCCGGACCACTCCGGACATTCAGGTTTGTCGCATTGACCGACGCGGTTCTCTCTTCCGCATAGCTGACGATCCCCAGCAAAGACTCTGCTGCAGTACCTGCCAGCCCTGGGTTGACCGCCATCACAGCACCCAGCAGAAACGCCGCCGCCCGTTTCCCCAATAACTTCCATTTTTTCATCCGTCTATCTCCTCATTCTGCTGCGTTTTCTGCAATTCATCCCCCGCAACGGAATTCTTATTCTGTCTGCCGCCGTATTTCCAGACAGCCGCTCGACTGTTTTCCATCTTTTTCACGTTTTTACAATCGTATCTATTATAATGAAAAAAGACCATATGTGTCAACCTTACCGAAAAAACTTCGCAAAATTTGGGGCCTTTGCGCGAAATTGTAAGATTTCCTTAATTTTTAGAAGCAGTATAAGTTGGCTTTGAAATGTTTTCCGGATATATGATTTTTGAATGCATAGTAGCATAAAAAGGAGTGCCAACCCGGTACACTCTACCGATTCTGGCACTCCTTTTGGCTCAAAATCCTTAAATTCTTTTTAGCTTAGATCTGGTAAGACTCGCTTTTTCTTCCAGCCCAGGTATTGATGCCGTTTCCATCCATCTCCTCAGTGGACACCGGTGCTTTCTTTACTTCCGGTGCAGCCGCTTTCAGGATCTCACGTTTCTCAACCGGCGGTTTCTTTGCCGGACGGGACTCGAAGAACTCTTTTGCCACCTGTGGGAACAGTGCATAAGTCAGGACATCCTCATCCTGCTGCTTCCACTGCTTCATCTCCGCCTCAATCTTCTCAAGCTGCGGCTCGATCAGATCTGCCGGACGACAGGTGATCGGTTTTGCATCGCCGATTGCTTTCTTCTGAACTTCTTTGTCGAACGGCTTTACAGTCTGTCCGAACTCGCCCATCAGAAGTTTCTTGGATTCCTTTGTGAACATCTTGTAGCGCTCGCCCATCAGGACATTTAATACAGCCTGCGTACCAACGATCTGGGAAGACGGAGTAACTAACGGCGGCTCACCGAAGTCTTTGCGGACTCTCGGGATCTCTTTCAGAACATCGTAGTATTTATCCTCTGCGCGCGCTTCTTTCAGCTGGGAAACCAGGTTGGAAAGCATACCGCCCGGAACCTGATAACGCAGGGTATTGATGTCAACGCCCAGAACCTTGGTATTCATCAGACCACTCTTTAACGCTTCCTCACGCATCGGGCGGAAGTAATCTGCGATCTCCGCCAGTTTTTCCTGATCCAGTCCGGTATCATACGGAGTACCTTTGAAGGTCTCAACCATAACCTCGGTCGCCGGCTGGCTCGTTCCCATCGAGAACGGAGACATCGCGGTATCGATCATGTCAGCGCCCGCTTCCACTGCCTTTAGGTACGTCATGGATGCAACGCCGGAGGTGTAATGCGTATGGATATCAATCGGAAGATCAACTGCTTCTTTCAGTGCTTTCACAAGGATCTCTGCATTGTACGGGGTCAGAAGACCTGCCATATCCTTGATACACAGAGAATCAGCGCCCATATCCTCGATTCTCTTTGCAATGTCTTTCCAATAATCCAGTGTATATGCATCACCCAGTGTATAGCTCAGCGCTATCTGTGCGTGTGCTTTTTCTTTGTTGGCTGCCTTTACCGCTGTCTCCAGGTTGCGGATATCATTTAAACAGTCAAAAATACGGATAATATCAATACCATTGGCAACTGATTTCTGTACGAAATATTCTACCACATCATCTGCATAGTGGTTATAACCCAGAATATTCTGTCCGCGAAACAGCATCTGAAGTTTTGTCTTCTTAAAACCATCTCTCAGCTTTCTAAGGCGCTCCCACGGATCTTCCTTCAGGAAACGAAGGCTGGCATCGAATGTCGCACCGCCCCAGCATTCTACTGCATGGTATCCAACCTCATCCATCTTTCCGATGATCGGAAGCATCTGCTCCGTTGTCATTCTGGTTGCAATCAGAGACTGGTGCGCGTCACGAAGGACAGTTTCCACGATCTTAACCGGCTTTTTCTTTTCATTTGCCATTCTAAAGATACCTCCCAATACACTTTTATTATGAGTCAACTATCTGCGACCTGACTGATCAAATAATTCACAGCCATATTTTTATCTATTATACCACAAGTTTTCCGATTTCTGGATAGTTTTTTTAATATAATTTCATAAGTAAATTCTATATCGTGGAAATGTGGGTTGTGATTTTTGCTGATGTCAGGGAGCTTTCCTCTGCGCCGCGTGGGGGCGGCTGGAGGAAAAAAATTTCTTGGTCACTTCTTTCTAGTCCGCAGTGCAGCAGCTCGAAAAAACTTCGTTTTTCCTCGCTGTCGGGCATTCGCCCTATGAAAAAAAGAAGCCGCACACAGCTGCTTTTGTGTAAACACAACGCTTCTGTGTGTGGCTTCTTTTTTTCGCACTGCTCTTTGCTTACGCAAGTTTGGACTTAGCCAGCTCTGCCAGTTTTGCGAAACCTTCTGCATCGTTGATAGCCATGTCAGAAAGGATCTTGCGGTTCATCTCAACACCAGCCTGCTTTAAGCCGTACATGAACTTGCTGTAGGACAGACCATTGATACGTGCTGATGCGTTGATACGAGCGATCCACAGCTGTCTGAACTGTCTCTTTCTCTCTTTACGACCAGCGTAGGAGCTTGTAAGAGCTCTCATTACGGACTGCTTAGCTACACGGTACTGTTTGGAACGTGCGCCTCTGTAACCCTTTGCCAGCTTTAATACTCTATTGTGTTTCTTTTTAGCGTTTAATCCGCCTTTTACTCTTGCCATCGGTTATTTCCTCCTTCTTAATCCTCGAATCTTATAAGTACGGTAAAATCTTCTTCATTACCTTGCTGTTTGTAGCATCAGTAACGATGTCTTTTCTAAGATTTCTTTTTCTCTTTGTAGATTTCTTAGTTAAGATGTGGGATTTGTAAGCTTTATTTCTTACTAACTTTCCGGTTCCGGTTGTTTTAAAACGTTTAGCAGCTGCTCTGCTTGTTTTCATTTTAGGCATGGTGTAGTCCTCCTTAATAATAGTTATGTCCTTATATCTAGCGTTTCGCAGAAAGGAACAGTACAATACTTCTTCCTTCTACTTTTGCCGGTTTATCAACGGCTGCGATATCGGCAAGCTTCTCTGCAAAATCGTCAAGGATATACTTTGTCTTTGACATATGTGCCATCTCACGACCTCTGAAACGAAGTGTAACCTTTACTTTATTGCCTTTTTCCAGGAATTTTCTCGCATTGTTCATCTTGGTATTCAGGTCATTTTCATCGATATTCGGGGAAAGACGAACTTCCTTGATCTCGATTACCTTCTGTTTCTTCTTAGCTTCTTTTTCTTTTCTTGCAAGCTCGTATCTGTATTTACCGTAATCGATAATCTTGCAGACCGGCGGCTTCGCAGTCGGAGCAATCTTTACTAAATCCAATTCCGCTTCTTTCGCTAACTTGTAAGCATCCTTTGCGGACATGATTCCAAGCTGCTCTCCATTTTCGCCAATCAAACGAACCTCTCTGTCTCTAATCTGTTCGTTAATCATTAACTCGCTAATAGTCGTGCACCCCCATGATATGTGATGATTTTGGTTGATTCAGTGTCAAAAAAAATAAGTGAACAGTACAGACCATCCACTTACTCATAATAGGAAATCCAATATAGGAAATTTCTCAAATTTATGAACCCACAGTCACTTGCTCGTGCTGAGGTGAGGTAGATAACCTGCTTTCCTGTCTTCGTAAAGTTGTTTCCTCACAACTTTTGTTAGTATACTATGGTTTCTTTGGAATGTCAACCGGTTTTTTCGAGATTTTTGAGAAGATTTACAAATGATTTTTAAATATGGTTCACGTGTTGCGCAAATGACGGCAACGTACGCAAATACATTTACGGACATACTAAAAACTACCGCCGGATATCATTACCTCTGCCCGATTTTGCTTCCTTCCTGACAGAATTTTCCATATCCGGCGGCATTTTTTATTTCGAATGCTTATGCAGGCTTTCTTCTATTTAAATTAAAAAGAAAACCGCATCAGAGTCACCGCTTCTGGAAACTCGAACATTCCGTCTGCATAGAAACCGTCGCATTGCCTCCGGTGATTCCGATGTGTTCCGCACTGCACCGGCGGTCTGTATTATAAACACAGTTCGTTGCCTCGCACTCTACTTCGAGACGGCTCTCCGGTGTTTTAAAAAGGTTGCGGAATGTGCCGCCTTTCTTCTCGTCGAAGCTGCCGCAGCAGGTATCGCATTTATCCTGCGCTGTCTTTCCTTCTACCAGAATGGTATTTTTACAGCAGCAGTTTTCCGCATTGTGCATACATCCGGTTACACTACAATCCAGTTTTGTCATGATTTTTCCTCCTGTTTTCTGACATGCATCACCGAAAGTCTCCTCCGGCATCCAGCCGTCAAACTTTTCAGCGATACACTTTTCAATGTGTCATGGTTTTCGTTGCTGTTCACACATGTATGACCAGTAACGGGATTTTGCCGATACTTCGCATTTCAAATCGACAAAATCCGCAACCAGAACTGTATCGTACGGAATTTTCAGTTCAGAAAATTCCTGCCTGTGAACAGTTACTGGTTTTTAGATTCAGGAGTAGTATCTGCTTCTTTTTTGGATTTATTCGTGCAAACTAAAACAAACGCATCCATGATTTTATCTCACAGATGCGTCTGCCTGATTTTTTAATTTTTCAAAATTATTTAGCTTCGTCTGCTTTCACAGTCTCACGCAGGTTTTTCTCTTCGATCTCCTTCTGGATGGACTCGATGAAGCTCTCTACACTGCTTGCGCCCTCGTCACCCGCAAAACGGCTGCGGACGGAAACGGTCTTCTCTTCCTCCTCTTTCTGTCCAACAACCAGCATGTACGGGATCTTCTGGGTCTGTGCCTCGCGGATCTTGTAGCCGATCTTCTCGGAACGTGTATCCATCTCTGCACGGATGCCAGCCTCGGTCAGCTTGTCCAGAACTTCCTTGCTGTAATCTGCGTATTTGTCAGAGATCGGAAGAATCTTTACCTGTACCGGTGCCAGCCAGGTTGGGAATGCACCTGCGAAGTGCTCGATCAAGATACCGATGAAACGCTCGATGGAGCCAAATACAACACGGTGAATCATGATCGGACGATGTTTCTCGCCGTCTGCTCCGGTGTACTCTAATTCAAATCGCTGTGGAAGCTGGAAGTCAAGCTGGATGGTACCACACTGCCAGGTTCTTCCGATAGAATCTTCCAGATGGAAGTCGATCTTCGGTCCATAGAATGCGCCATCGCCCTCGTTTACCACATACGGCAGTCCCAGCTCTTCCAGAGCGGAACGCAAGCCTTCGGTTGCCATCTCCCAATCTTCATCACTTCCCATGCTGTCTTCCGGACGGGTGGACAGCTCTACGTGATATTTGAACCCAAACAGGGAATATACCTGGTTGATCAGGTGTACAACGCCCTTGATCTCGTCCTTGATCTGCTCCGGTGTCATGAAGATATGTGCATCATCCTGTGTGAAACAGCGTACACGCATCAGACCATGAAGCTGACCAGATTTCTCATGACGATGAACGATACCAAGCTCACCCATACGCAGCGGCAGATCACGGTAGGAACGTGGCTCAGAAGCGTATACCAAAACGCCGCCCGGACAGTTCATTGGTTTAATTGCGTAATCCTCTTCATCGATCACAGTTGTATACATGTTGTTTTTGTAATGATCCCAGTGTCCGGAAGTCTCCCAGAGCTTGCGATTCAGGATGATCGGAGTGGAAATCTCTACATAACCAGCTTTTTTATGGATTTCTCTCCAGTAATCAAGCAGGGTATTTTTCAGTACCATGCCCTTCGGCAGGAAGAACGGGAAACCCGGACCTGCATCGTGCATCATGAACAGGCCAAGTTCTTTGCCCAGTTTACGATGGTCACGTTTCTTTGCCTCTTCCATCATTGTGATGTATGCTTCCAGATCCTCTTTGGTTGCAAATGCGGTCGCATAGATACGGGTCAGCATTTTGTTCTTCTCGCTGCCTCTCCAGTATGCACCTGCCAGATTCATCAGCTTAAATGCCTTACCAACACCCTTGGTGTTCATCATGTGAGGTCCTGCACATAAGTCAGTAAAATTACCCTGACGGTAGAAGCTGATCTCTGCATCCTCCGGCAGATCCTCGATTAATTCTACCTTGTACGGCTCCTCTTTCTCCTTCATGAACTCGATCGCTTCATTTCTCGGCAGAGTAAAGCGCTCCAGTGGAAGTGCTTCTTTGATGATTTTCTTCATCTCTGCCTCGATCTTCGGCAGATCCTCTGCAGTCAGAGGGGTAGCCGGATCGACATCATAGTAGAAACCGTCTGCGATGGACGGTCCAATCGCAAGTTTTGTCTCCGGGTAAAGGCGTTTTACAGCCTGTGCCATTACATGGCTGGCGGTATGGCGCAGAGCTGCCAGACCTTTCTCATCCTTTGCAGTCAGGATATTTAACTGACAGTCATGGTCGATCACGGTACGGAGATCTTCTTCCTCACCGTCAACCTCACCCAGACATGCCACTCTCGCCAGGCCTTCGCTGATGTCTTTTGCAATGTCGATGATGGACATCGGGCTCGCATATTCTTTGACAGAGCCATCTTTTAATGTGATCTTCATCTTTTTTCTCCTTTTCGTTCTGAAATAATAAAAGCTTCCTGACCAGAAGAACCAAAAAAGTCCCTTAGCCAGATGTTTCTGACTAAGGGACGATAAATCGCGGTTCCACCCTTATTGAATCGATCGTTCGGATCGACTCCACTTCATTCTGATGATAACGGAATCACCGTTCCCGATTAAGGGACATTCAAAGCTGGTATTCAGATTTGTTTTCCTGTCCGGCGCTTCCACCCACAGCCACCTGCCTCTGTTATTTCAGGCTTTTCCTGCGACGCCGTTCTCTGTCCAGTTCCACAATCCTACTGGTCTTCTCAACACTTTCTTTATATAGATAAACCCGTTTCTGGTTCATCATTTACA
This sequence comes from Clostridium fessum, assembly GCF_027698965.1. NCBI lineage: Bacteria > Bacillati > Bacillota > Clostridia > Eubacteriales > Clostridiaceae > Clostridium > Clostridium fessum. The sequence continues at coordinate 83,580 of NZ_JAQEQF010000011.1, read as the reverse complement.
GTCTTGATTATATCAGCTGTTTCTATTTTGTCAAGATATTTTTCCGCTTGAGTTTCCACCTCATTGACAGACCGCCTCTTTCATGGTATGATAATAAGGATCTAAATATAAGGGCCAGTACCGGTTTCGACAGGGATCATGAAGCTGGTGAAGCTATCCGCATGCGATGCGTTAAATGGCAAACTTAAAATTAAACGCTAACAACAAATTAGCATACGCTGCCTAATTTGGCAGTTGTCAGCCTTAGAGCACTCACACTTTAAGAATCTGGCATCGAATATGTGAGAAACGATGACAGGCGGGTTTCGGACTGTCAGGCGTATCAGGAACTACTGAAATTCTGAGGATGTTCGTTTCCGCAGGATAGAGGGAATGTCAAAGAACGGACTATGATAGTAGAAGAACAGGGAATTGGTTTTTGGACACGGGTTCAACTCCCGTCTGGTCCACTAAAAAGAACTGCCGCCCAGCAAATCATTTGCTGATGCGGCAGTTCTTTTTCTTATCTATTTTTATTCTGCATCTTTTACCGATTCTGGAATATCTCAATAATCGCCTTCACGATCGCCACCAGCACATTCCACATCCGTTTTAACGGACCTTCTTCACTGCTGCCGTCTGCCTCCTGATCGGAGATATCGGTTGATTCATCATCATCGCTGATCTCATCGGTCCGCAGGACGATCTGCACGCTGTTCGGGGACGGATTTTTCGAGGAGGTAAAGGAAATCTTCTCCGCCTCCGGATCTATGTTCAGGAAGTTGTTCTCATCCTCAAACTTATCGATCTGCTCATCGAGCGTACTCTTCATGTCTTCCCCCGCTTCCCGAACCGCCGCAAGCTGATCGATCATGGTCAGGTTCTTATCAAGAATCTTCTCCATGCCCTGCAGCGTTGCCTTGGTTCCGGCATCCAGCGAATCACCTGCCGAAATCAGCGTGTCATTCAAAAGACTGAGCATATCATGTGTGGTATAAAGCGCCCTGGTCAGCCGGTTCATCAGTTCTTCCGAATCAGACAGGGAATCCAGCATCGTCGGCACATATTTATCCGTTGTGTCAATCAGGACCCGCATATCATCCAGCAAATTAATCAGTTCATCGGTCGAACTTCTGAGCGCCGATAAAGTCGAACCCGTCTTGCCAGTAATATCTCCCGCCGTCTTGAATGCACCATTCACTTTATTCACAATCGTTTTCGCAGTTTTCTGCGCCTGCTCCACTTTCTGGAAAATGCCCTTCGTCTCTTCCACCAGACTTGCAGCATCCGCAGAATAAGTAGTCGCTGACAGAGACTCCAGTGCCTCCTCTACATCATCTTCTGCATTGCCAATCTCATCTTCCCAACTCGCATCATTGACACCGCCGCTTCCCGGCTCGCCGGACGGTCCGGCTGTCAGGGTTCCCGCAGAAACCTCGGTTCCAAATGCATTCACCTCTGCATCCTGACCCGAGGAGTTGTCTTCCGAAGCGGAACCCGAATTCTTAGCAGAATCCGCCTCTGCCTTGTCTGCCGTCGAAGCAGGATTCTTCTCTTCCGTCTTTGTCGCTGATTCAGCCGCTTTTTCCGCCTGGTTACCAACTGCACCAGACGCTGTGCCTGCGCCCGCTGCTTCCTGTTCAGCCGAATCTTTACTTTCTGTTCCTGCTGAGCCAGAGGCCGAAGTGCCTGCTGCCATTTCCGCGTCATCCGTGGTATTTGCAGAACCCGTAGTTCTTGCATGATCGGCGGCACCTGCAGAATCGGTGATATCTGCGCTGCCAGCCGCCCCCGCTGTCTGACCATTTCCGTTTCCAGATGCCGCCTCCGACGATACAGATGTCTCTTCCTTCTCCGCACTCTTCATCTTGCGGATCCGTTTCAGCTTCATGCCGTCTAACGTGGCTAAACTCTGATTCAGGCTTCCAATCCCCTGTTCTGTCACCGCCAGGGAGGTATTTCCCTGTCCCAGAAGTTTATCGAGTTCTTCCAAAATTTTCTGGACTTCCGCCGTCCGCTGGACAATATCTTTCTCGATCGCATCCTGCGTCTGCTGGCTGACAAGACCCTTATTTAATTCATCCGAAGCCGACCGGAGCGATTTGCTCAGACTTCCCAGGCGGTCATACAGGCGATCCAGTTCATCCTGCATATCTTCCATCGTATTGGAAAGCGCCTGTGTGTTGCTGTTAATATCCGTCACCGCATCGCGCGCCGTCTGTAAATACGGAATCATGACCGTCGTCTGATCCGTGACCGCCTGCAGATCGGCAAGCGCCTGTGTCGAGAGCGCCTCGATCTGTTTCCGGTTAGCACTGACGGTTCCACGCGCCTGATCGAGATTTGCCAGACCGCCCTTCACGCCGGAAACATCCGACTTCATGGATTCCATCGTCTTTAACAGCGCATTCATGCTGTCATACATCTTGTTTCCATCCTCGCGCCAGGTATCTTTCGCCTCTTTCAGATCCTTGATGCGGTTCAGCTCATCCAGGGTCCCCGGAACCATCATCATAATGACTCCGATATTCTCATACTTATCCGTGCCGACCCGGACTGTAAAATCGCCGTCCTCGCCCGGAAGCGCCGCAAACATTGCCGCCTGATAGCTTCCAACCGACTGCACCTGCGCCCCCGGCGCATCGACACTATAGCATTTCTCCATATCCACCGGCACAAGCACGGTCAACACCATATTATTTTTATAATACGCCTTCGCCTTCTCATTCGGGGTCGCCTTTACATTGACCTCAACCAGACCAGACGCCCCCGCCAGTTTGGATGCATCCGCTTCCACTCCATTAAGTTTATAGGAAACGTCAAACGTCCACGGCAGATCGACGCTGTTTTTCGGCATCGTACACTGATAATAAAAACGCGAATTCTTCTCCGGCAGTTTCCATGTGACGGTTCCATCGCCAATTTCCGGCGCCGTGTCGTCCGTCATGTTGACCACCTTGTCATAGGTACCATAATCGGTATATTCGGTCAATCCATTCGTGGTACAGCCTTTGACCACATTGATCTGCGTTGCCGTTCCATAATAGTCCAGATTGACATACATCGTTTCATCTACCTGAACCCTTGGTGCAGCCGCCCGGACAGGAACTGCCGCACTCGTTACCAGCGTAACCGCTGCCAGCGTCGCCGCCGCTCCTCTTCTAATGATCTTCTTCATGGCTTCCAGCCTCCCTTTTTTCTGTCATCTTCCGTTTCCGGTCTTTTCTTCGTTCTCTCACTTTTCCAAGTAGCCGGAGCTTTCTTCTGTGTTTCTCCCGCGCCTCCGCATCGGAATCTGTTTTCTCTTGAGGACCGCCCGTCTCTGTTATTTCTGTATCTTCCAGCGCTTTCGTTTCAGCTTCGAATTGTTTTCTTTTCGACGTAACTGAATCCACCAGCGGCTTTTTCCCTTTCCACACGGCACCAGCCACGCGTCTTGCCGCCCGTTTCATACGGGCATGGCGGCGTTCGCGCCGTTTTTTGAAAAACAGATGAATCCTCTCAAATTCGTTCTGCATCAGGATATGATCAAACAATACCAGAAATGCCGGCATCAGGGAGCAGACAAAAAGCATACTAATCAGAGCCCCCCGTCCAATCAAATGTCCCAGATCGCCGATCGCCGCGACACTCGATACCTTGTATACAATATATCCGGCACAGGTCAGGATCGAACCGGATGTCAGAATCGCCGGAATACTAAGATTCAGCGTCCCTATCGCCGCTTCCTTCTTATCCATCGTCTTGCGGCATTCCAGATAATTGTTCGTCGTCAGAATCGCATAATCGACGGTCGCGCCCAGCTGGATACAGCTTACGATAATGTAACCAATGAAAATCATCGTGTCTCCGACGATGTACGGTACCGCCATATTGACGAAAATCGCGACCTCAATCGGAATCATGATAAGGAGCGGAATAATCAGTGATTTAAAACTCCACATGACAACCACAAATACGCCGATCAGCGACATCACATTGACACGGCTGTAATCCTTCGTGATCGTCGTCTGGATGTCCTGTGTGGACGGTGTTGTGCCGACCAGATACGAATTTTCCGGATAATATTTCTTCATGATCGTCTGGATCTCATCCGAGCACTGGTACGCCAGCTTGCTCTCGCCCTTACTCTTAACGTAAATAAGGATTCTCGCATAATCTTTTTTATGTAACTGGCTTGTGATGCTGTACGGAAGGAAATCTTCCGGTACGCCCTCCGGGAGCTGCCCGGACAAGGACGTTACACTCTTCATGTACGGCAGGTCTTCCAGCTCATCCGTGAACTGTTTTTCCTTGATAAAAGAAGTATCCGGCACGATTGCCATCATCATATTGCTTCGTCCGAATTTCGCTGTAATCAGCTCATCATCCTCATATACCGTCGTTCCCTCGCTGGCGCCGACCGCGTCATTTCCGTAGAGGAAATCGTTCATGCTCTGCGCCGTGTATGCCGGGATCACCAGCACCGCAATCAGAATCAGCACAATGCGGCGGCTGTTGTAGATACCGTGGCTGAGCTTATCAAACGACGGCAGGAACGAACGATGGGATGTTTTCTCAATCATCGGCGTCATACGCAGAATCATCGCCGGCATGAAAAACACCACTGTCAGAAGACTCAGGACAATACCTTTTGCCAGCACGAGTCCCATATCAAATCCGATATTAAACTTCATAAAACACAGAACGATAAATCCGACGATCGTCGTCAGGCTGCTGGCGAAAATAGAGTTTAATGCCTCATTGATCGCGTTGCTTAACGCGGTCATCTGATCCAGTCCCTTTGCCTTTTCCCTCGCAAACGCGTGGCTTAAGAAAATCGAATAATCCATCGAGCAGGCGAGCTGCAGGACCGCCGACACACTGTTCGTCAAAAAGGATATCCGCCCGATAAACAGGTTCGTTCCTTTGTTCAGGACGATCGCCACGCCCATGACCGTCAGATACAGCACCGGTTCAAACCAGGAGTTCGTCGTCACGGTCAGAATCAGGAAAATAACCACGACCGCCAGCGTCATAATCAGCTTCATCTCGCTCGAAACATTTTCCTGCAGCGATTTATTCTGAACCGCCATGCCGACGTAATGTCCCTTGTCTCCGAGAATGTCCTTGATCTCATCGATCGTCTGGGACGTCCTCTTATCCGTGTCGCCGTTTACAAAAACAATATCCATAACCGCCGTATTATCCTTGTAATACTCATCAACACTATTAAAGTTGATAAATGCGTCCGCCGCGTATACGCTGGTCGATGTATCGAGCCACATGACCTGATCGACTCCGTCCAACGCCTCTATTTTATCCTTGTAGGCTTTCGCCTCATAAAGCGAAACATCATCAATCATGATGCGCCCCGTGCCGGGGTAGCCGAATTTCTCTTCCATCAGGTCCAGTCCCTGTTTGGACTGGACGGTCGACGGCAGGTATTCCGTCAGATCATAGTTGATCTCGACAAACGGCGCCATGAGCGCTGATATCAGCACCAGAACCAGAAAGACAATCTCGATCGCCCTGCTCCGCTCAATGATGAATTTCGGCAGGGAGAAGGCTTCTTTTTCCGTCTGTTTTTCTTCTTTGCGTTTATGTAAAAATTTCAGTTTCATGCCTGCTTGCTCCTGTCATACAATGATTGCGATCCTTACCGCATCAAAATAATCATATAATAATGCTTATCGCCGACCTGCTGATGTGCAACACCCATTTCCTTATAATAAATCACCCGGTCCACGCGCTTTTTCTCGTCGCTGTCGTGATTACGCAGAAGCTTTTCTTCTGCCTGCGTCACATCATCACAGTTGATGAGGTAAATCTCCGTATGACGTCTCGCAGTGCTTTCCCCGATGGATTTGAGGTAATCATCAAGTGTGCCTTCATCCGGGATCCGGCTGCTTCCATAGCCCTTACTGCGTGCCATCGCCAGACGGTGTTCGGCGATCTGCTGTAATTTTCCATTTAAAATAAAGCTGGCATCTTTATCGTAATCTTTTTTGTCATCGTCATAGTAATCTTCTTCCTCATCCCCGTCAAACGCGTCCGCCTTCAGCTCATTTAAGCTGTCCGCCATCGCCTGGGTATCTGCATCCAGAAATGCCAGCGTGTACGCGCCGCCGCCCGTGTTTTTCTTCTTTTTGGCGTTCGCCAGGCTGCCGTCCGCGTTGATCGTATACTGCGTCTCATCCTTTGTGAAGGTCGTTCCCTCCATCGCGCCGCTGTCTTTCAGGAAATAGTATTTTCCGTCGATATTCTGCCAGCCGGTCGCCATCGCGCCGTCCCCTTGCAGATAATACCAGGTTCCATTTTCCTGCTCCCAGCCCGTTTTCATCAAACTGTCTGCTCCGAGCAGGTACCATTTTCCGCCCATCTGCTGCCAACCCGTCAGGTAAGAACCGTCCATTCCCACCAGATAATAACCATTCTCCACCGGCTGCCAGACACCCGCATCATCCGCAAGCACTGTCTGGGCGGCAGACGCTGAGAAAAGGAGACTTACTCCTGCAATTCCTGCCAGCCGTACTATCTTATGTCCCAGAACCGCTTTCAGCGCCCTTTTTAACCCCGGCGCCGTCCGTTTTTCTTCCTTCTTCATCCACAAACTTCTGTCCTTCATACGCTGTCCTCACTCTTCTTTATGCTTATTGATCGGATCCATCTGTTTCCAGTTCCACCCCCCGTGCCGTTAAAAGTGCCCGAAGCATCGCCGCCAGCTCCTTTTCCGAGATCCGGCTGCTGTCAATCAGCATATTATAACTTGCTTTATCCGCCCATGTCTTTTTTGCATAAAAATTATAATAATTTTTCCGTATTTTATCCGCTTGTTTGATCAGGTATTCAGCTTCTTTTTCATCTGTCTCGTAACGCCGCATAATCTCCTTCACGCGCGCCTCCATCGGGGCATATATAAATAGAGAAATAAGCCCTTCTGTCTCCTCCAGGATCTTGTCAGCGCAGCGTCCCACGATAATGCATGGACCTTTCTTCGCATACTCCCGGATCAACTGGGACTGCACGACAAACAAGGTATCATTCATCGGCTTTCCATAACCGGTAAACGGATTGCACTTGGCCGGAACCTTAAAAAGAAAACGGTTCGCCTTCATCTCGTCCGCCTCTTCCAGTTCCTCCATCTTAAATCCGCCGCACACCGCTGCTTCCTCTATCAGATGGCGGTCATAACAGGGAATTCCCAGTTCCTTTGCCAGAGACTTCCCCAGATTATGGCCGCCGCTTCCAAACTCTCTTCCGATTGTAATGACAAAATTTTTCATACCAGATTCCACCTTCGTATCTATTTCCTTTTGCTTTCGCATATGCTGCAGGTTCTCATAGCCGTTCCTTTCACGATTGTCAGCCACTCCTGCCGTCTGTGAAACGTTCCATACAAAAGACTTCTTCGCAGTGAACAGTTACATCTAAAATAGAGCATATACAACTCATGTCTGTTTAATTGACATTTGTTCATTTTTGAACTATAATGCATTATACTAAGTTGTTCGAATGAATACAATAATCATTTTTACGTCAGTTGTATTTTAATCAACATTTCATCACATTATGTTTGTTTTTTGTATCTGGTGTGCCCATTTTTACTTATTTTTAACACTCCCTTCATCCACAGCCTCCGATACACAGTCATACGGCGTTTCCCCGTCTGGAAACGTTCAGAAAGGAAGTCACTATGAAAGAAGAAATACTCGACCGGCGTGTACGAAAGACGAGACGCCAGTTAAAAGAATGCTTAACCCGCCTCCTCAAAGAAAAAAAAATTCAGGATATCACGGTGCGCGAACTCGCCGAGATGGCTGACATCAACCGCGGCACCTTTTATCTTCATTATAAAGATGTCTTTGACCTGATGGATCAGATCAAAAATGAACTGATCGAGGAGGTTGAGTCTGTCCTGACGCACCATCCCGTTCCCGAACTGGTAGCGCGCCCTTTCCTCGCACTCTCAGAACTATTTCCTCTTGTACAGGAAAATGCAGAGATTGTTTCTATCTTAATAGGAGAAAACGGTGATCTGAATTTTGTCAACCGCCTGAAACGCATTGTCAGCGATAAATGTTTAAAAGGCTGGCTGGATCTCAAATGTTCCAGCGATCCGGATACGCTCGCGGCATTTTCCGCCTTTATCGTTTCCGGCTGTGTCGGTACCGTTCAGTACTGGATCGAAAGCGGCATGAAGGAATCCACAGAACAGATGGCAATCTTGACAGAGGACTTTATCTTAAAAGGCATCCGAGTGCTGGAAAATCCGGCTTGACTTTCACGAAATTCCGTGCTTTAATAAAACTGCAATTTTTAAAAATTCAGAAAGGAGAACCACATGGACAGTTGTGACAGCAACGGGCGAAGTCGTCGCGATGGGCAAAATCAAACTATGAATTCCAACCATGCGTACCAGACTGTTGGTCTGCCGCAGGGTCTTTTTGAGTGTGAATCGGGCTGTCTGGCAGCACATTTCCGCCTGCTTTAACAGGCTGGTGATTCAGTGCTGAACGTTTCCCGGCACGATTGGTTTTCATATATATTTGTCCATCGCCCTGGCGCGGGTTTGAAACTGCCATCTGCGGCATTTCATCCTGTTCCCGACTGGCGGTGGATTTTTTTATCCCCGCACTGCTCGCCCTGTACGTCCCAAACGGCATTAAATAGAACGACAGAAAGCGAGGGAACCAAATATGAATCAGACTCCAGAAATGGACGAAAAGAAAACAAGCTCCCCGGAAACGGCTCCGATCGCCGCAACCGCAGAGCATAATGCTAATTTTGAAGAAAATATCCGCGCGATCATCCGCAGCGGAAAACCGGCAAGCGTGATCCGGGATGACCTCGACAATTACCATGCAAACGATATTGCCGAGGTTCTGGAAACACTGGACACTGCGACCCGGAAACGCCTCTACAATATTCTCTCTCTGGAAATGACGGCCGAGATTTTCACCTATCTCGATGAACCGGCGCCTTATCTGCATGAGCTGGGACTTGACCGGGCGGCAGCCGTTCTGGCAGAGATGGATGCCGATGAGGCGGTCGATATCCTCGAAAATTTAGATCCGGAGGAAAAAGAAGCCCTGATCGCGCGCATGGATCAGGAATCTAAGGATGATATCCACCTGATCTTTTCCTACGATGAGGAACAGATCGGTAGCCGGATGACGACCAACTACATCGTCATTCCCAATAACTGTACGATCAAGCAGGCAATGCGCCATCTGATCTCCCAGGCGGAGGACAACGACAACATCGACACCATCTACGTCGAAGACGAAAATGGGCGCTATTTCGGTGCGATCGAGCTGAAGGATTTAATCACTGCCCGTGAGTACATGAAGCTGGAGGACATTATCAGTACCTCCTATCCGTATGTGTACGCGGATGAAAAATCTTCGGACTGTATGGAAGAGCTGATCGATTACAGCGAGGATTCTATCCCTGTACTCGATCGGAACCATAAGATCATCGGTGCCATCACTTACGAGGACATCGCCGAGGCGATCGACGACGAGATGGGTGATGACTACGCAAAGCTGGCAGGTCTTACTTCGGAAGAGGATCTGCACGAACCACTGTTGCAGAGTTTGAAAAAACGTCTCCCGTGGCTGGTGCTGCTACTCTTCCTCGGCATGGGGGTTTCCTCAGTAGTCGGCATTTTCGAGCCGATCGTTGACCGTATCGCACTTCTTATCTGCTTCCAGTCGATGATCCTCGACATGGCAGGCAATGTCGGCACCCAGTCGCTGGCTGTCACCATCCGTGTCCTGATGGATGAGGATATCTCCGCGATGCAGAAGCTGGGATTTGTATTCAAGGAAATGCGAATCGGATTTTTAAATGGACTGCTGCTGGGCTCGGCTTCGTTCGTCGTAATCGGCATTTTCATCCATATTATGAAGCAGAAGAGTCTTTTCTTCTCGTTTGCACTTTCCGGCTGTGTCGGCATCTCTCTTCTGACCGCAATGGTAATCTCCAGCCTGGTCGGCGTACTGGTGCCGATGCTGTTTCACAAGCTGAAGGTTGACCCGGCAGTTGCGTCTGGTCCGCTTATCACGACGGTGAATGATCTGGTAGCGGTTGTGACTTATTATGGACTGGCAGAGATTTTGCTGGTGGATGTGTTTCATTTAGTGTAAAGAACCGGTGAAAATAGGTATTTGTGATTCGGACGCAAAACAGGACTCTTCCTTTTTAGCAACTTCTCCCTGCTTCTTATAGATAGAGTTTGCATCTACCCCGCCGCGCACGCTGGAAAGCGGATAGATGTTGGTACCGCGTCCGATGATGCTGCCCGGGTTTAGGATAGAGCCGCAGCCTACTTCTACGTTGTCACCGAGCATGGCGCCGATTTTTTTGCGTCCGGTTTTGATCTTGCCGTCTTCGGCGTGGATTTCCACCAGAAGTTTATCGGATTTTACGTTGGAGGTGATGGAACCGGCACCCATGTGGGATTTATAGCCTAAGATGGAGTCTCCGACGTAATTATAATGCGGTACCTGTACTTTATCGAACAGGATGACGTTTTTAAGCTCGGTAGAGTTTCCGACTACTGCACCTTCTCCGATCAGGGCGCTGCCGCGGATGAATGCACAGTGGCGCACCTCGGCGTCTTTGCCGACGATGACCGGTCCGTGCAGATAGGCGCTGTCAAATACCTTCGCTGTCTTGTGAACCCAGATGTTTTCACCACGTTTCTCATATTCTGCCGGATCCAGGCTATTTCCCAATTCGATGATAAAATCACTGAGACCTGCCAGCGCCTCCCACGGGTAGGTAAACTGTTTCAGATAATCTGAAGCCAGCGTATGGGTTAAATCATATAATTCTGTGATTTTCATTTCTTCTTTTTTCATGATCATTGCCTTTCTTGAAATTCAATTTCTTCTATTATTATAAATAGATTGTTTACTTTCACTTACTTTGTTCCTGTCCGGATGTAATACTTGTCGTCTCAGAGCTAGTTTCAGCTTTTACTGTTCTTGCAGTCTTCGCAGTTCCCCTACTCTTTACGCTTCTGCTTCGCGACACTTTCTCTGCATTTTGGTAAAACACAGCAACCGCATCAAACGCCGGCCGCAGCCCATACGCATTTCCCATATGAACCGCATTGTAAGTGCGTCCGATAACGAAGCGCTCTAATTTCTGCATATATTCATCCGGCGTGATGCTGCCCTCTGCCACATAGGTCAGACCTTTTTCCCAGCTTGCCGTCAATTCCGGGTTGAGAAGCTGCTTCATGGATGTGTGTACAACCTCGTAAATCAGCTCGCCCAGGTAGGTCGGCGTGATAACCTGCGTTTTTTCATTGAGCGCCATATATTTGATGTTGAACAACTTTTTCAGGATCTCCGCGCGGGTTGCACTCGTTCCGATGCCGCTGCCCTTGATCTGAGCGCGCAGCTCTTCGTCCTCGATAAGCTGACCGGCATTTTCCATCGCCAGAATCATCGAACCGGAGGAATAACGCTTCGGCGGAGACGTCTCGCCCTCTTTAATCTGCAAATCATCCAGTGACACTTTCATCCCCTTTTTGAGCTGTTCCAGCATCTGGATAAACTCTGGGTGGGACGCGTCAATTACCTTTGGCTGGCTGCTGTCCGTTCCATCTGCTTCTCCTGCCGGATTTTCCGCATCATTTCCATCTATACCTGTTTCAAGACGGTTCGTTCTGCCGACACCTTCCCCGGCAGTGTCCTTTTTCTTTTTCGGAATTTCTGCCACTTTGAGATATCCCACTTCTTTCAATACTTTGAAACCGGCAAAGAAATGTTCACCTTTTACCTCAATCTCAACCGCATATTTCTGGTAAATCGCCGCCGGATAAAAGATGCTTAAGAAACGGCGCACAATCACCTGGTAAATCTTACGGTTCAACTCTGGGAGACTTCGCAGCGCACCGAGTCCCTGTCCGGTCGGTATGATTGCGTAGTGATCGGTAATCTGCTTATCATTGACATAGCGCGTTTTTGCTATGTTTTTCCACAGCCCCGCCTGCATCGCCTCCGATGCAAATGCCGCCAGCGGCTCATAATGCGTCAGACCGCCGATATTTTTACTGATCTCCTTCGCCACCGCCGTTGAAAGCACACGCGCGTCCGTTCGCGGATAGGTAACCAGTTTTCGCTCATACAGCTCCTGCACCACTTTCAGGGTCTGATCCGGGCTGATTTTAAACATTTTAGAACAATCATTCTGGAGCTCCGCCAGGTTATAGAGAAGAGGTGGATTTTTGGTTTCCTTTTTCTTTTCCACTTTTAAAATGGTTCCCTGCGAAGTATTATATACGCTCATTAAACCCGCGTTCGCTTTTCCTGCGTCGCTGACCTCTGACTGCATGACTCCCGAATTTTCGCTTCCATTCTCGCGTTCCCACAGCCATGCAATCAGCGCCTCCGCGTCCTTTCGCTCCTTAAAACCATTTTCCTTATACAGACAAGGCGTTCCATAGTACCGGCTTCCTTCCACCGCCCGCCATTCGCCGTCAATCGAGATGCCTGCCGGTCCGAATGTACCAATCACGCGGTAAAATGGCGTTTTGACAAATTCCCGGATCTCCCTCTCCCGGCGGACTACCATACCGAGGACACAGGTCATGACGCGTCCGACTGAGATCACGGTCCGGTCAGAACTTCGCATATAGTTAGAAACAGATGGTCCATATTTCAACGTCAGTGCGCGGGAAAAGTTAATTCCCATCAGATAATCTTCTTTTGCCCGCAGATATGCCGAATCCGCCAGATGATCGTATTCGGACAGATCCTTCGCTTCGCGGATGCCGCGCAGAATCTCTTCCTCCGTCTGTGAATCGATCCAGACGCGCTTCTGTCTCTTGCCCTGCACGCCAGCCATCTGCGCGACGAGGCGGTAGATATATTCTCCCTCCCGTCCCGAGTCGGTACAGACGTAGATTGTATCTACATCCGCCCGGTTTAAGAGACCGCTCACGATTCCAAACTGTTTCTTCACGCTGTCGATAACCTGATATTTCCATTCTTTCGGGAGAAATGGAAGTGTCTCCAGACTCCAGCGCTTATATTTCATATCATATACTTCCGGATAGCTCATCGTGACCAGATGTCCAACACACCAGGTCACAACCGCATTTTCCGACTCAATATAGCCATCCACCGATCGTCCATTTACCTTGAGTGCATTTGCGAACTCACGCGCCACGCTCGGTTTCTCGGCTATAAATAACGATTTTGCCACGTTGTTCTGCTCCTATCTTACTAATTTCGTAACTGTTCAGTACCTAATTTCCTCTAATTCCTTTTCCGCTTCGGCGTCCACTCCGCCAGAATCGCCGCCGCAAACATCAGCGCACAGCCAATTAGCATCCGCACCGTCAGCTTCTCATGCAGCAGCCAGACAGAGAACAGGAGTCCAAACACCGATTCAAACGACAGTAGAATCGAGGATGTGCTGGCGCTCAGATATTTCTGCCCCACTGTCTGAAGCAGAAAACAGAGCATACTGGATGCGAGTCCCAGATACAGCATCGAAACTGCTACTCCCGGCAGTGTAAATACTTCCGGATGGAACGCGCCTTCCGTGAGAAGCCCCAGCACCCACGAACACGCCGCCGCTGTTCCCATCTGCATGACCGTCAGGCGGATCGGAGTGCAGTATGCCGTGAAGCGATCCAAAAAAATCATATGAACCGCAAAGCAGATGCCGCACACCAGCGTCAGGAAATCACCAAAATTGACCGACAGATCGCCTTTCAGCGATAAAAGAGCCAATCCCACAACAGCAAATCCCGCTGCGACCAGGTTATTTGCCTTCGGGCGCACATGATTAACCGCCCATGCCAGAAACGGCACGATCACCACATACAACGTCGTAATAAACGCATTTTTACTCGCGGTCGTGTATTTCAGCCCATACGTCTGAAAATAATAACTGATAAATAGAAACAATCCCGCCAGTGCGCCGCATTTAAACTCCTGCATCGACATTCCCCGGATCTGTTTCCAGAAAAGAGCCGCCATCCCAAGCGCCGCGATCGTAAACCGGTACGCCAAAAGGTATGTAGGTGTGATCGCGTCCATCGAATTTTTCATCACAACGAACGCGCTGCCCCAGATAATTGTTACAAATAAAAGGCTGGCAGATGCCAGCACTTTTACTCCCTTGTTGTTTGTCTCACTCATGTCAATCTCTATCCTATGTCAAAATGATCACAAATCAAATACAAATTTAAACCGTCATAAATTTGTAACTGGTCGTTGTATCGTATTTCTCGCCTTTTTTCACGATCGGGGATGCAAATCCCGGCATGTTGACTGCGTTCGGGTAATACTGCGTCTCAAAGCAGTATCCCTGGCGTCTCACATACTTCACGCCGCCCTTACCCGGAACCTGTCCGTCCAGGAAATTGCCCGTGTAGAACTGAACTCCCGGCAGATCGGTGTATACCTCCATCTTGCGCCCGCTCTCCTCGTCGATCGCAGCCGCCGCCAGACTGAATACGCCTGACTCATGGTTGAGAATCCAGTTATGATCGTAGCCGCCGCCCAGTTTTAACTGATCGTAATCCGCTTCAATATCACGTCCGATCGGCTTGAAATCTGAGAAATCCATCGGAGTCCCCATTACCTTGCGGATCTCACCGGTCGGGATCAGCACCTTGTCTACCGCCGTGATCGCATCACTGTCAATGTAAACCATCTGCGAAAGCGCCGGACCACTCTCATGGCCTGCCAGATTGAAATACGCGTGGTTTGTCATATTAAAAATGGTATCCTGATCGCAGGTTCCCTCGTAATGAATCTTTACTTCATTTTCATCTGTCAGCGTGTAGGTCACACGGATCGAGGCATTTCCCGGATATCCCTGATCGCCGTCCGGGCTTTCCAGTGTAAACGAAACCTGATTAACACCCGTCTCATATTCTGCCGCCCAGATACGGTTCCGGTAAAAATCCATGCCGCTGTGCAGGTTGTTCGGACCATCATTCGCCGTCAATTCGTATTTTTTATCATTTAACGTAAACGCCGCGCCGTCAATCCGGTTTGCATTTCGTCCAATAGCCTCGCCCAGATGCCCATCGCTTACCAGGCAGTCTGCTACTGTTTCATGTCCCAGCAGGACATCCGCCATCTCTCCGTTCCGATCCGGCACCAGCATCGTGGACCAGATTGCACCCAGATCTAAAAAGGATGCAGAAACTCCATTCTGATTCGTCAATGTATAACGGCTGACCTCTCTGCCATCTTCCATTGTTCCAAAGATTGTCTTCTCAACCATGCCAAATCCCCCTTAATTTTTAGAATCCGAAAAATATTTTTCGCATTTTTTATGCTTACCTATATCAGATTAAATCTATTTACCTTTTCAAATCGAACGTCCGTGAGACTTGGCGCGTGATTCTGGTCAGCGAAACTGACATATTCCTATCAGAATCACTGTGCATCCTCGCGGAGCGTTTATCTCAGTCGGAGACAAGGCTTCCACTGAGACAAATTTGCTATTACTCACCACCTGAAGAGGTGGGAGTCTTCTCGACTGAGATAAATAGCTGATTTATTAAGTATACAATACTTTTCCTCTCATGCACACCCATTTTTTCCAAATCCCATTATAAAAATTTAAAGATTCGTTACTGTTCACACATGTGTGCCCAGTAACAGGCTTTTGCCGATGCTTCACATTCCAAATCGGCAAAAGCTGCAGCCAGAACTGTATCTTACGGAATTTTCAGTTCAGAAAATTCCCACCTGTGAACAATTACCAAGATTCCATTTCAGCTAAAAAAGAAGGTTCCTTGACACATCACGCGGAGCATTTTTTGTGTCTTAGGACGAAGTTTCCTATGACACAAACAAAAACTGCCGTTTCGGACAGAGTCAGCCATCGTTTTTTAAACAGCCTCTCCGCCACTGGGCGGCAGTTCTTACTTTTATCAGTTTTAATTTTCTATTTCACGGATTCTCTAAACAGATTTCTTTATTTCGCCTGGATATATCCCTGTGCGGTCAGAAGCTCTGCACACAGTACCGCACCGCCGGCTGCGCCGCGCAGTGTGTTGTGGGAGAGACCTACAAACTTCCAATCGTAAACTTTGTCTTCTCTCAGACGGCCAACAGATACGCCCATGCCCTTCTCATAGTTGACATCCAGCTGTACCTGCGGACGATTATCCTCTTCCAGATACTGAATGAACTGCTTCGGTGCGCTCGGAAGCTCCAGTTCCTGCGGAAGTCCTTTGAAATTAACCAGCTTCTCGATCAGCTGCTCTTTGGTTGGTTTCTTTCTGAACTTTACAAATACGGCTGCTGTATGTCCGTCCAGAACCGGTACACGGATGCACTGGCAGGTAATCACCGGCTCGGATGCCTTCACGATCTCGCCGTCCTTGATCTCTCCCCAGAGACGAAGCGGCTCCTGCTCGCTCTTCTCCTCCTCACCACCGATGTACGGGATGATGTTGCCTTCCATCTCCGGCCAGTCTTTGAACGTCTTGCCAGCTCCGGAGATTGCCTGATACGTCGTAGCTACTACCTCATATGGCTCAAATTCCTTCCATGCAGTCAGAACCGGTGCATAGCTCTGGATGGAGCAGTTCGGTTTTACCGCTACGAAGCCTCTCTTGGTTCCCAGACGTTTTTTCTGGAACTCAATCACCTTAAAGTGCTCCGGATTGATCTCCGGTACTACCATCGGAACATCCGGTGTCCAGCGGTGTGCGCTGTTGTTGGAAACAACCGGTGTTTCTGTCTTTGCATACGCATCTTCAATCGCACGGATCTCTTCTTTTGTCATATCTACGGCGCTGAACACGAAATCAACTTCGGATGCTACCTTCTCGATCTCGTTTACGTTCATAACGGCCATCTTCTTCACACACTCCGGCATCGGGGTCTGCATTTTCCAGCGTCCGCCGACTGCCTCCTCATATGTTTTTCCTGCAGAACGCGGGCTTGCTGCCAGCGCAGTAATCTCATACCACGGATGATTTGCCAGAAGCGTGATGAAACGCTGACCTACCATACCAGTTGCTCCCAGAATGCCTACACGTAATTTCTTTTCCATGTTCATCGTTTTTCTCCTCTTCTGACAGCGGCTTTTTCAGCTTCTCATGGCAGGATGGAGTTTGGATAGGAAGCTCCTGCTCTGCAACACGTTTTCACTCTGCCGCTGTAATTCTTGTCTATCCTATAACAAAACAAACAAAAAATCAACATTTTTCCGCAAGAAAAATACATTTGTACGTCACTCGCGGACATTTGATAAATTTATAACGTCTGTCACGGATTTAACGATGTTTTAACTCAAAATAGGTTCTTCTAAGCTAAGTATTCCGCTGCAGCCTTCTCAATCCCATCCGGGTACTGCGTCCGGTAGCTCTCAAAATCAAGCCCCCTTGCCGCAATCTCTTTTCCAAGTTTGACTAAGAACGACGGAATCTCGCTCTCAAACATCGTGCCAAGCTCACGTCCCATCGTCTCTTTTCCCTGTACCTCATTTCCGCCCAGATAAAATACAAATGCCGGCTGTGCCTTGCCATCTGCCATCCGCACGCCTCCGCGGAATCCCATCGGTCCAGTCTGGTGGGTACCGCAGGAAGACGGACATCCGGAAATATGAATCTGCGGAAGTGCGCCGTCCGGGATCTGTGCCTCCCCGACCGCCTTTACACACGCCTGTAACAGAGCCTGCGAATCGCGTGCACCAACCTGACAGATCGACGCACCGATACAGCTTACCGATGTCTCAAACTTTGTCTGAGCCGTCTCCTTCGTCGCCTCCAGAATCTTCTCTGCTTCTGCTCCGGTCAAATTGATGATATAAGCAGTTTCATCCGGTGCCAAGCGAAGCTCTGTGCCGTCAATCGACTGCATCAGTTCTCCCAGGGATGCCAGCGTCTCCGGGCGCGGCTGTCCGCCAATCGGATGCCAGATAACCGTATAAAGTCCCGGCTGTTTCTGCTCCAGCACACGTTCTCCCGACGCGCTGCTTCCATCGCCTGTTTTGCCCTGCTTTTCTTTCATTCCTGCCGCTGCCATCACTTCCTCACGTGAAAGATCCAGCTGTTCCCCGGATGCCAGTACCTCCTGAAGCTTTTCCTGATACGCCTTCCGGTAATTTTCCGCTCCGCCGAGTGCTTCCTGCATATACCGGGTACGCGCTTTTCCGCGGTTTTCGTAATTGCCATATGCCCGGAATGTCAGCCACATCGCCTTAATGTAATAAAGAATCTTCTCCGGCGCAACGCCCTCGGCAACTTTAACGCCAAACTGCGGATTGTTTCCCAGACCGCCTGCACTGTATACCTCAAACGTTCCGTCCGGGCAAGCCGCAAATCCCAGATCTCGGTAGGTCGCGTGCGTCACATTCGCCGGTGAATTAGAGAAACAAACCTTGAGCTTGCGCGGCATCTTTTCCGCATTGATGAAGGTCATCAGGTATTCGCCCGCCGCCTTCGCCCACGGCATAACGTCGAAATATTCGCCCTCTTCCACACCGGAAAGCGGAGAACACATCACATTTCGCGGGAAATCTCCGCCGCCGCCCATCGTCACTATCCCGGCATCGAGTGCCTGCTCCATCAATTCACAGACTGATTTCTCATCCAGATTGTGAAACTGCACGCTCTCACAAGTCGTAAAATGTACCATATTTACCTGATATGCGCGGATTGCCTTTGCGATAAATGCAAGCTTCTCCTTCGACACACATCCTGCCGTCATACGCAGACGCAGCATGCTCGCCGCGCCGCCTTTCTGTGCATAACTGCCGTAACGTCCTGAAAAGCCCTTATATGAGCCCTTATCCATCTTTCCTGCATAAAAATCCCTCGTTTTTTCACAAAACTCCGGAAGATCTGTTTTCCACTCCTGTGGAGCAATTCCTATCATTTTTCTCTCCTGTTTTCTCTTCAAATTGTAACTGTTCAGCACCTTCACAGTCACGCGCAAAAATCCATTAAAAATTGCCTACGGCAATGGGATTTTTGCCTGCTGGTCCTTGTTTTCGTACGATCAGCGCAGTAAATGCGCAGACCTACTGAACAGTTACTTCAAATTCTACTTTTACCAGCTTATCTTACACCAGATCCAGCGCCACTTCCATCATATTGGTAAACGTCTTCTCGCGTTCTTCTGCCGTCGTCGCCTCTCCGGTCACTGCCGAATCCGATACGGTCAGGATACAGATCGCATTTGCGCCCGCATAGGCAGCGTTGCTGTAAAGTGCCGCCGACTCCATCTCCACCGCCAGCACGCCCATCTGCGCCCAGCTAGTTCCGTCCGGCTCAAGCGGCGGGTTGTAGAACATATCGGAACACAAAATATTACCGACATGATATTTTAAATTTCTCTTTTTCGCGGACTCAACTGCCTTTTCCAGCAGCTCATAGCTGCACACGCAGGAATAATCCCCCGGCAGGCGGAACTGTTTTACATAGTTGGATGTCGTACAGGAGCCCATCGCGAAAATAAGCTCGCGCACCTTTACCTCCGGACGCAGCGCACCGGCAGTTCCGATCCGGATCAGATTCCTGCATCCATAAAAATGAATCAGCTCATAGGAATAAATTCCCATCGACGGACAGCCCATGCCGGTTCCCATGACAGACACGCGTTTGCCCTGATAATAGCCGGTATAACCGTACATATTTCTCGTTGTATTGAACTGTTTTGCATCCGTCAGAAAATGTTCTGCGATATACTTTGCCCGCAGCGGATCGCCCGGAAGCAAAATCGTCTCCGCAATCTCGCCCTGCTTTGCCCCGATATGAGGGGTCGGTGTGTTCTGATGTTCAGCCATATGAAATACCTCCTTTTTTCGTAAATGTACTCTCGGAATCTTTCTGTTTGATTCTAGCTTCTCGCCCGGCTTCCCTTGCCATCGCGGTGCCCTATTTTCAAACGGCTCAAATGAACCGTTTTTTCTTTATACATAACGATCGGATCATCCTCAGTGCCGTCCAGCAGATGGATTGTCTCCAGCGACTCGGTACGCCCCAGCTTGATGCCGCGCACACCTTTCGCATTCTTCTTCATCTCCGATATCTCCTCGATCGGGAATCGCAGGAAGATACCGCTGGTCGTCTGGATGACCGCCTCTTTCATGCCGTCCGCCGGCTGTACCGAGAGAAGCATATCATTCTCCTGCAGCTTGGTCGCCGCCACTGTTCGGTTATTTGTCTCAAATTCCCCGCCGGGCACGATCTTAATCATCGCATCCTTCGTTGCAAATAATAGCTTCTGTCCCTTTAACTGCGCCGCATTCACCACACAGACCGGACGTTCTTTGGTGGCATCAAATTTACTCAGGTTATCGATCGGCACCCCCTTATCGCGCAGCTTTCCAAAGGGAATCTCAGTCACCTTCACCTGATGGAATGCACCCAGATCTGTAAACAATCCTATCTTATCCGTCGTATGGCACGGCAGTACATACACATTCTCCGTGTCCACTGTCTCCCGGTTCCGCTCGTAGATCGACGGTTCCAGAATCTTGCAATAACCAAACTTGTCCAGCACGAACACGCCCGGTCTGGCGCTCTCCGCCGCCTCGTCATACACTGCCTCGCGTCCATCCTCGATTTTCGTCCGGCGTTCCACTGCAAACTCTTCCTTGATTGACTGCAGATCTTCTTTAATCACCTCGTCCATCGCCTCACGGCTGCCGAGAATCTTCTGGTATTCTTTGATCTTGCGAAGTGTCTCTTTGTACTCCTTCTGCAATGCCAAGATCTCCAGGCCGATCAGTTTATAGAGACGCATTTCCAGAATCGCAGATGCCTGTTTCTCCGTAAAATGAAGCTTCTTGGCATCTTCCTCAAATCCCGGTGTACGGAACTGGATTTTGGAAATATCGCCCTCCATCAGGCAGGCTTTCGCATCTTTCAGATTCTTCGAACCACGCAGGATCGCGATAATCAGATCGATGCAGTCGCAGGCTGTGATCAGACCTTCCTTGATCTCCTTCTTCTCCTGCTCCTTTTCCAGAAGCACCTGATACTTGCGAGTATTATTTTCATACTGGAAATCCAGGTAATTCTTTAAGATTCCCTTTAAATTCAGCGTCTCCGGACGTCCATTCGCGATCGCCAGCATATTGACACCGAACGTATCCTCCAGTTTTGTCTTTTTATACAAAATATTCTGGATTTTTTCAATATCCGCGTCTTTCTTGAGTTCCAGAACAATCCGGATTCCTTCTTTATTCGATTGGTTGGAAATATCCACCACATCGGCAAGTTTCTTGGACTCAACCAGATCTGCGATATCCGACAGACATTTATTGATGCCAGCGCCGATCATCGTGTATGGAATCTCCGTGATCACCAACTTGTCCCGGTCAGAACGGCGTTTTCCAAGCTCCACCTCCATCCGGGCACGCAGTTTGATGCGCCCCGTTCCTGTCTCATAGATCGCCGGAAGTTCACTCTTATTCGCAATGATGCCGCCGGTCGGGAAATCCGGTCCCTTTAAGACGCTCAGAAGCGCTTCCGTCTCCATCTCCGGCTGATCGATATACGCCATCACCGTATCGATGACCTCGCCCAGATTGTGCGGCGGAATGCTGGTGCTCATGCCGACCGCAATTCCCTCGGCACCGTTGAGCAGCAGATTCGGCACGCGGACCGGCAGAACCTCCGGCTCTTTCTCCGTCTCATCGTAGTTCGGCACAAACCGGACGGTCTTGTCCAGATCCTTTAAATACACTTCCTCCGCAAACTTCTGGAGACGCGCCTCCGTGTAACGCATTGCCGCCGCCCCGTCGCCCTCGATGGAACCAAAGTTTCCATGTCCGTCTACCAGCGGCATTCCCTTCTTAAAGCTCTGGGAAAGCACGACCAGCGTCTCATAGATCGAGCTGTCGCCGTGCGGGTGGTATTTACCCATCGTATCACCGACGATACGCGCTGATTTCCGGTGCGGCTTGTCATGCCCCAGATGCAGCTCCCCCATATCGTAAAGAACGCGGCGCTGTACCGGTTTCAAACCATCCCTTGCATCCGGGATGGCGCGGGCCGTGATGACACTCATCGAGTAGTTCATATAGCTGCGCTGCATTTCCTCTGAATATTCTGTCGTAATGATCGTTTCAGCCATTCTATTTTCTATCTCCTAAATTCCTGTCATATACTTTCATAATCGTAACTGTTCAGTGCCTTCACAGTTACTCATAATCTTTCTATTAAGCATCTATCTCCGCCTCATCCGCGTGATCGTAGATAAACTGCCGTCTCGGCGGCACGTCGCTTCCCATCAGCATCTCCGTGATCTCCGACGCCATCCGGGCATCCTCGATCTCCACACGCTTGAGCACACGGTTCTCCGGGTTTAACGTCGTCTCCCAGAGCTGTTCCGCATCCATCTCGCCCAGACCTTTGTAGCGCTGCAGGGTAAATTCCCCTGTGTGGGTTCTGCGGTAGCGCTCCAATGCTTTTTCATCGTATAGATACTCTTCTTTTCCCTTTTTCGGAATCACCTTAAATAACGGCGGCATCGCAATATATACGTGCCCGTTCTGAATCAATTCCGGCATAAAGCGGTAAAGAAACGTCAGAAGCAGCGTATCAATATGACTTCCGTCCACATCGGCATCCGTCATCAGGACGATCTTGTGATAACGCAGCTTCGCAATATCGAAATCATTGCCGTATCCTTCCGAAAAACCGCAGCCGAACGCATTGATCATCGTCTTGATCTCGGCATTCGCCAATACCTTGTCCATCGAAGCTTTTTCCACATTTAAAATCTTGCCCCGGATCGGCAGGATCGCCTGATAGCGGCGGTTTCGTCCCATCTTGGCTGAACCGCCCGCGGAATCTCCCTCGACAATGAAAATCTCACACTTCTCCGCCTCGCGGCTCTCACAGTTTGCCAGCTTTCCGTTGCTGTCAAAGGAAAAACGGGATTTCGTCAGCATATTGGTCTTGGCACGTTCCTCCGCCTTCCGGATCTTTGCAGATTTCTCCGCACAGGCGATGATCGCCTTCAACACCTCTAAATTCCGGTCAAAATAAAGCTGCAGCTCCTCCCCTGTCACGCTGAACACCGCTTTTGTCGCATCGGCACTCGCCAGCTTTGTCTTCGTCTGCCCCTCAAAGATCGGATCCGGATGCTTGACCGCCACAACCGCCGTCATGCCATTTCTCGTATCCGGTCCCGTAAATTTTGTATCTTTTTCCTTCAGGATTCCCAGTTCTTTCGCATAGCTGTTGATCATCTGGGTAAAACGTGTCTTAAAGCCCGCCAGATGCGTGCCGCCCTCCTGTGTGAAAATATTGTTGCAGAAGCCGAGTACATTTTCCTCAAATGCATCGACAAACTGGAATGCCACTTCAACCTCGATCTGGTCGCTGACGCCCTTGAAATAAATCGGATCATGAATCGGCGTCTTCGTGCTGTTCAGCTCACGCACATACGCCACGATGCCGTCCGGCTCCGAATAAGTCACCTTTTCAGCCTCGCCCGCCCGCTTATTCTCATAAAGAATCGTCAGCTTTGGGTTCAGATATGCCGTCTCATGCAGGCGGCTCTTGAGCCAGTCCGCCTTGAACCGCGTTTTTTCAAAAATCTCCGGATCCGGCAGAAAATTGATCTCCGTTCCGCTCTCTCTTGTCTTTCCAACCACCGGCAGAAGACCATCGATCAGCTCAACCGTCGGGATGCCGCGCTCATACGCATCGTGATGGATCTGTCCATTCTTATATATATTGACCTCCAGATGCGCTGAGAGGGCGTTGACAACCGACGAACCGACGCCGTGCAGACCACCGCTCGTCTTGTACGCATTGTTGTCAAACTTGCCGCCCGCGTGCAGGGTCGAGAGTACGATTCGCTCCGCCGCCACACCCTTTTTATGCATCTCCACCGGAATACCGCGTCCATTGTCCCGGACGGTGCAGGAGCCGTCCGCCTCCAGTGTCACGCGGATCTGGGAACAGGCACCCGCCAGGTGCTCATCGACCGAGTTGTCCACGATCTCATAGATCAGGTGATTCAGTCCCTTCGTTCCCACACTTCCTATATACATACCAGGACGCTTACGGACAGCCTCCAGTCCCTCCAGGACCGTTATGCTGTCCGCATCATACTGTGTTTTACCCATAGATTCATTCCTCCTGTGCCCGACCTGGGAATCATATTTGCTGCCATTTACACGAGTGATGCAAACGGCAGCTTTTATTTCACAGGTCAAGCTGATTTCTTCTACTTATAATATGTATTTATTTTATGACTTTGAAATCATGCAAATAGAACATTCTAACTCTCTGGCATCACACCCGCCAGCCATTGTTTTATAGACTTTTCATTACCGAAAAAGTAGTAAACCGTTCTCATTTACTATAAAATATTAGTAACTGTTCAGTACCTTCACCGTCACGCGCAAAAATCCATTAAAAATTGCCTGCGGCAATGGGATTTTTGCCTGCTAGCCCATGTTTTCGTACGGTCAGCGCAGTAAATGCGTGGACCTACTGAACAGCTACAAATATTATTACATAAATTCAAAAATTTTGCAACGCATTTTTCAGAACAAATGTTCGCTTTTCAGGCAGCCAGATTCCATGCCAGCACTGCCAGCTTTCTTTTATCCCAGCGCCACATCCAGAATCATCATCAGCACAAATCCAACCGCAAATCCGATCGTTCCCATATCGGAATGACTGCCCTGCGCCGACTCCGGAATCAGCTCCTCCACAACCACGTAAATCATCGCCCCTGCTGCAAGCGCCAGGAGAACCGGCAGAACCGGTTCCAGATAGCGGTACGCGGCGATCGTCGCAAGCGCCCCGATCGGCTCGACGATACCGGAGAGTGTTCCCATCGCAAATGCCTTTTTCCGGCTCATCCCTGACTCACTCCGAAGCGGCAGGGAAATGATCGCTCCCTCCGGGAAGTTCTGAATCGCGATTCCAAGCGAAAGCGCCAGCGCCGCTGCAAGCGTGATACCGCTCTTTTCTGCTAAGAATCCGGCAAATACCACTCCGACTGCCATGCCCTCCGGGATATTGTGAAGTGTGACCGCCAGAACCAGCATCGTCGTCTTCTTGAGCCCGCACACATGCCCCTCCGGCTCATCACTTCCCAGATGCAGATGCGGGATCACACGATCCAGCAAAAGCAGCATCAGAATACCCACCATAAAACCAATGGATGCCGGCAGAAATGCCAGATGCCCCATCGCTTCGCACATATTCATCGACGGAATTAAAAGTGACCAGACCGACGCCGCCACCATCACCCCCGATGCGAATCCCAGAAGCGTTTTCTGGATGATCGGCTTTAACTCATTTTTCAAAAAAAAGACGCAGGCTGCTCCCGCCGTCGTACCGACAAACGGAATCAAAACCCCAAGAAGCGTATTTTGATCCATATTCATTCCTTTCTTTTTCTTTTTAAATATCTGAACGGTTCTTTTCCCGGAACCTCGTTTTTTTTCTTCTATTTCTCTTTGATGTACCGGGTCGTTCAAAGAAGTCATCTCAAGTTCCTCTGATTGAATATTCCTATTGTAGCATATGCGCCTTTCTTTTGCACGGTTCCTTTTTATCATTAAGCCAGTTTCATCCACCAATCCCGGCTCAAATCCGATTCAAACAACCCTCTGTTTATACATCGGCATTCTTTCATATGTTTCTCGTTTGCAAACGTCTTTCCGCAAACAAAAAAAGAGAACCAAAAATCAGGATGTCCCTAATTTCCAGTTCTCTTTTCATTCTTTGAATACAATAATTTATCACTCTTTAATTTATTTCTGCTCAGAATTCTGTTTAATAAACTCATGAACATCGTTTACGCTTAAATTGCTCTCTTCGATCGCATCCAGTAATTCGCTTAATTCAGCTTTACGAATCTCAGCCGCTAATTCCTTTTTCTCTGCTTTCAGAGCTTTAACGGTTTCTTCTAATTTAGCCAGCTTCTCTTCTACCGCTGCCAGCTTCTCTTTGTTTACTTCTAATGCAGAACGTTTCGGTCCTCTCGGCATAATACATACCCCTTTCGTTTTCTTTGAGAATAGCACAAATCTCTTATTTGTGCAATATCGATTCGTTTAAAAACCAAGTTTTTCATCAATCAGAGTAATCTCCATTTCAATAAAACGCATTTTTTGATAATATACTTCCTTTTTGAATCTCTTTTGAATGACTTTCTCTCTGGACAAATTTCTTTTTCCTTATTATAATATCAGATTGTATCCAAACGCAAGAAAAAAGGAGTTTGTATGAGTGCTTCCAATACACAGAACGATTTTTCCAAAGGAAGTATCGTTAAAAATATCATGAATCTCGCGATCCCGATGACGTTGGCGCAGCTTATCAATGTCCTGTACAACATCGTTGACCGCATCTACATCGGACGCATACCCGATCATGCCACCCTATCTTTGACCGGCATCGGGCTTTCGCTGCCGATCATCACGCTCGTCATCGCATTTGCCAACCTGTTTGGCATGGGCGGCGCGCCGCTCTGCTCAATTGAGCGCGGACGCGGGGATATCAAAGAAGCCGAGGCGATCATGGGAAATTCCTTCTCCATGATGGTTATTTCCGGTGTGCTTCTGACCGTGCTCTGCCTGATATTCCGCAAACCAATGCTGTATCTGTTCGGAGCCAGCGACGCTACTTATCCATATGCGGACGCCTACATTACAATCTATCTGCTCGGCAGCCTGTTCGTGATGGTCGGACTCGGCATGAACTCGTTCATCAATTCACAGGGATTCGGGCGCATCGGCATGATGACCGTCCTTTTGGGCGCTGCCGCCAATATCCTGCTCGACCCGATTTTTATCTTTATGCTTCACATGGGAATCCGCGGCGCGGCGCTCGCCACCATCCTGTCGCAGCTTCTCTCTGCCATCTGGATTCTGCGGTTTTTAACCAGTGACAAAACAATCCTGAAACTGAGACGTTCTTCGATGCACCTTTCCGCACGGAGGATCCGGAAAATCGTCGGACTCGGTCTGTCCGGTTTCACGATGGCGATCACCAACTGCACCGTCCAGATCATGTGCAACGCAACCTTACAGGTATACGGCGGCGATCTCTACGTCGGTGTTATGACCGTTATCAACTCCATCCGTGAAATTGCAACTCTTCCGGTAACCGGCGTTACCCACAGCGCCCAGCCGGTGCTCGGTTTCAATTATGGGGCGAAAGAATACGGCCGCGTTAAAAAGGCAATCGTCTTTACCTCTTTTATTGCAATTTTATATACGACCGGTATCTGGCTGATCGTCGATGGTTTCCCAGCATTCTTTATCCGCATTTTTAATCAGGATGCAGAACTCATTGCAGCAGGTATTCCGGCGATCCGCTTATACTTTTTCGGATTCTTTATGATGTCGCTCCAATTCTCCGGACAGTCGATTTTCGTCGGTCTGGGCGAATCCAAAAAAGCGATCTTTTTCTCTATTTTCCGAAAAGTAATCATCGTCGTTCCGCTGACAATCCTGCTGCCAAGTATGTTCGGAATGGGCACCAACGGCGTATTTGCCGCCGAACCAATTTCCAACTTTATCGGCGGAATTGCCTGCTTTGGAACGATGCTTTTTACCATCTGGCGGAAATTGACGAAACTGCAGAAACAGGAAGCAGTTTAAAATATATCGCACAAGCCTGTAAATAAAAAGCAGCTGTAAAACAGATATTTCTTTGAATTTCTTTATCTGTTTTATAGCTGCCTTTTTATTTATACTTTTTTGCGGCGGTTCTGCGTCCTTATTATATTATCACGACTTCTTTTTATCTATTTCCTTTTTCATCGAATATCCGCTTAATTATTCCGTTGTCTCATACGCATACAGAATCGTCCGAGCATTGTCAAATTCATAGCTGCACGTTACAAAAGAATAGAGACGTACAATTGTCCCCCTCGATCGGGGCTTTTGCACTCGCGCCCAATATCATCTGTGCAGATCCTCCTCCGGTGTGCTGATCGGTGCAATGTTATAATTTTCCACCAGATACTGCAGCACATTCGGAGAGATAAATGCCGGAAGGGACGGTCCGAGGAGAATATTTTTGATCCCCAGATGAAGCAGTGTCAGCAGGATACACACTGCTTTCTGCTCATACCAGGAGAGCACCATGGAAAGCGGCAGATCGTTGACACCGCAGTCAAATGCTTCTGCCAGTGCCACCGCAACCTTGATGGCGCTGTAAGCGTCGTTGCACTGTCCCATATCCATTATTCTCGGAAGACCGCCAATCGTACCCAGATCCAGATCATTGAACCGGTATTTGCCGCAGGCAAGGGTCAGAACAATGCTGTCTGCCGGTGTCTGCTTTACAAATTCGGTATAATAATTGCGTCCCGGCTTGGCACCGTCACATCCGCCGACCAGAAAGAAATGTTTGATGGCTCCCGATTTAACGGCATCGATGACCGTATCCGCCACTGAAAGAACCGCATGGTGGGAAAATCCAGTCATGACTGTTTTGCCGCCGTTTATGCCTGTAAAATGCATATCCTCAGGATAACCGCCCAGTGAAAGTGCCTTTTCAATAACCGGCGTAAAATCTCTCTCTTTGCCGATGTGTACCATTTCCGGATAAGATACGACTTCCGTCGTAAACACCCGGTCGGCATAGCTCTTTTTCGGAGGCATCAGGCAGTTCGTCGTAAAGAGAGCCGGAGCCGGAATATCTGCAAATTCCTTCTGCTGGTTCTGCCATGCCGTGCCGAAATTGCCCTTCAGGTGAGGATACTTTTTCAGTTCCGGATAAGCGTGCGCCGGAAGCATTTCTCCGTGAGTGTAGATGTTGATGCCCTTATCTTTCGTCTGCTCAAGGAGCTGTTTTAAATCGTATAAATCATGGCCGCTGATAACGATAAACGGGCCTTTCTCCACGGTCAGAGACACCTGCGTCGGAACAGGATTTCCATAAGTTTCGGTGTTGGCCCGATCCAGAAGCGCCATGCACTTGAGGTTGATTTCACCCACTTCCAGGACAATCGGAAGCAGCTCGTCCATGCCCCAGTCATCCATGCCGATCGCAAAGAGCGCCTTAAAAAAGAAGCGATTGATCGTGTCATCGGTATATCCCAGAACGGCCGCGTGGTAAGCATACGCCGCAACGCCGCGGATTCCGAACAAAATCAGCGATTTCAGAGAACGGACATCCTCGTCTGCCTCCCAGAGATTATTCATATCATAATTGTTATTTTTGCCGCAGGAGACCGTGCACACGAAACAATCAGGCACCAGGCGTTCTCTCTCTTTTTCAACCCGCCGGATCAATTCAGTGATGGTGTCATTGTTAAAATTCACATTTGTTACCGTGGTAAACAATCCTTCCAATACAAGTCTGCTGGTATCCCCGGTAATCAGGTATTCATTGCCTTCCGTCGCTCTTGCAAGGCCAATCAGCGCACCCGTCAGCTTATCCTGCAGCCTGGCGGTGTCCGCTCTCTTGCCGCACACACCGGCACTGCCGGTACAGGCCGTACAGCCTGCCGTCTGCTCACACTGGTAACAAAACATTTTCCGCTCCATACTTTATAACTCCTTTTCGTTGTTCTGCAATCAACTGCCATTATTTCTAACCTGCGGCACCCTCACGTTCAAGAACACATTCGCGCACTTCCAGGCTGCCGGCTTTTTGTCTTTCTTAGCTTTACAAGCGTATTATAAAAAAACACCGGCAGAAATTCAGTTGTTTTTACAACGAAACAGAAATTTAAGTTCAAAAGAATATTTAGCCGTAAAAATACCGACCTCCAATCGTTAGATTTTTGGGTCTAACATTTGGAAGTCGGTACATAGATGGAATCTTTTCTTTTATTTTTGTCTCGCCTTAAACGCCCGGTCAATCTCCCGCTTCGCATCCTTTTTCGCCAGATCGTCTCTCTTATCATACAACTTCTTACCACGTGCCAGTCCAATCTCCACTTTTACGAGACTTCCTTTAAAATACACCTGCAGCGGTACCAGCGTGTATCCTTTTTCTTTGATCTTCGACATCAGGCGGCGGATCTCCAGTTTGTGAAGAAGGAGTTTCCGCACACGCAGCGGATCTTTATTAAAGATATTTCCCTTCTCATATGGACTGATATGCATGCCGAATACATACACCTGACCGTCGCTCTCGATCTTGATAAATGCTTCCTTGATGCTGCATTTACCCATGCGGATCGATTTAACCTCGGTACCGAATAACTCGATCCCGGCTTCGAATTTATCATCGATAAAATAATCATGGTAGGCTTTCTTATTGTTCGCCACCATCTTGATTCCAGCTCCCATTTTAATTCCTCTTTCCCTCTCTACTTTTTACATCTTATTTTACAATCTTCTACTTCCAGTACACCGCCGGCATAAAATCAATCGTCCTCGCATACCGGTCGCACGCAGCCACGCGAACGCGGATAGTCTGACCGAGCTTGTACGTCTTTCTCGTCATCTCTCCGACCAACTCATAGTGTGCTTCGTCAAATACGAAATAGTCGCCGCGCAGTTCATTGACATGAACTAATCCTTCAACCGTGTTCGGCAGCTCGACATAGAAGCCCCAGTTGGTGACACCGGAAATGACTCCCTCGAATTCTTCTCCGATGTAATGTTCCATGTACTGGACTTTCTTCATCTTATCGGTTTCGCGCTCGGCTTCGTCAGCGCGGCGCTCCAGTGCCGAGGTCTGGACTGCCACTTCCGGCAGGATTTTTTCAAAATGGGCGGTTTTTCGCGCATCCATATTGCCGTGCAGGCACTCTTTGATGATCCGGTGGATCTGCAGATCCGGGTAACGGCGGATCGGGGAGGTGAAATGGGTATAATATTTCGCCGCCAATCCGAAATGACCGGAGTTCAAGGTCGAATATTTCGCCTGTTTCATGGAGCGCAGCGTCAAACGGCTGAGCAATGCCTCCTCCGGCGTGCCCTCGATCTTTTCAAGCAGCTTTTGCAGCTCTTTCGGGTGGACTTCGCCGCCTGGCATCCGCAATGTATATCCAAAGTTGTTGATGAACGTTCCGAGTTTCGCCATCTTCTCCTCATCCGGTTTCTCATGGATTCGGTAGAGGAACGGCATTTCCTGCCAATAATAGTCCTCAGCTACCGTCTCATTTGCCATCAGCATGAAATCCTCGATAAGCTTCGTCGCCGCGTTGCGCTCATACGGCTTGATCTCGATCGGGCGTCCTTTGGCGTCGAGTAAAATCTTGCTCTCTGGAAAGTCGAAGTCAATCGCACCGCGCTCCTGGCGCCTCTTGCGGAGAAGCTGCGAAAGTTCTTTCATTTGCAGGAATAAATCCACAAATTCCTTATATTTCTCCTTCGTCTCTGCATCATCATCCGTGATGATCGCATTGACCGCCGTATACGTCATCCGGCGATCGACGCGGATCAATGTCTCTGCTATCTCATGTCCGATCACGACGCCTTTGTCATTGATCTCCATGATACAGCTCAGCGCCAGACGATCCTCTCCCTGATTCAGGGAACAGATACCGTTTGAGAGTTTATGCGGCAGCATCGGAATGACGCGGTCTGTCAGATACACGCTCGTTCCGCGCTTTAATGCCTCGCGGTCAAGCGGGCTGCCCTCGCGGACATAATGGGTCACATCCGCGATGTGTACACCGAGCCGGTAACCCTGCTCCGTCTTCTCCAGCGTGATCGCATCGTCGAGATCCTTCGCTTCCTCACCATCAATCGTGACTGTCGGCAGATCGCGCAAATCCTTGCGTCCCGCCTTGTCCTCCTCGCGGACGGCATCCGGGATCTCTTCAAGCTGCGCCATGACCTCCGGCGGAAATTCTTCCGGCAGACCGTATGCTTTCACGATCGATAAAATATCGACTCCCGGATCGTTCATATGTCCGAGAATGCTGGTGATCACGCCCTCCGGCTTCTTATCCGGGCTGTTTCCGTAATCCTTGATCTTCACGATGACCTTATGACCGGTCACTGCGCCCGCGTCACACCCCTGCGGGATGAAAATGTCGCGTGAAATCCGTGGATTGTCCGGGATCACAAAGCCGAAACCGCCGTTTTTCTCATACAGACCAACCAGCTCCTGATTGGCGTGCTCCAGGATCCGCACGATACTTCCCTCGGCTCTGCGTCCGCCGTCGCTCTCCTGCTCAATCACAACCAGCACCTTATCGCCGTGCATCGCGCCCTTTGTTTTTTCACGCGGAACGAACACATCCTGCTCACGTCCCTCGATTGTCACAAAACCGAAGCCCTTCGGGTGTCCCGAATAAATACCTGCCTCTGAAAATGTCTCCGGACGTCCCAGCTTGCCCTTGCGGGACATGCTGATTTTTCCCTCCTCCAGCAGATGATCGATAACCCGCTGCAGCTCCCGGCGCTGTTCCTTCGGAATATTTAAAAGAAGTGCCAGCTCCTTCAGCTTCATCGGCACGTATGCCGGTTCATTCATGACATCCTGAATCATCTTGCAGCGGCGGGTAAACTCCTCCTCGGAAGCGCCAATATCCTCACACTTCTTCTCGCCGCGCTTTTCGCGCTTCTTATCCATCTCACGCTCAAACTTCCGATCACGGTCTTTCTTTCCCGCTTTATCCTTTTTCCGGCGCACCGATTCCTCTTTCGGACCTTTCGCACGCTCCGGCTTTTTCTTCTTTTTTCCGTACCTCTCTTCCCACTCGCCGATCAACCCATCCCCGTCAATCTGGCGCTGTACGCTGCTCTCCCGGCTTTCTCCGGACATTTTCTCTTCCCGCGCTTCTTCTTTCCGCATCGCAAACCGCTGTTCTGCATTCTTCCGGATCCTCTCCAGCATCTCGTCCGAGAGCTTCATCTCCGTCTGCTGACGTTTTTCAAACGCCTCTCTTTCTCTCCTGCGATTTTCCGGCATTTTCTGTCCTTCCTCTTTCTGTGAAGCTGCCGCACTCTGCATCTGCGCCTGGCGCTTCTGCTGTTTTGCGTATTTCTGAGCCTCGCTTCTCTTTATTTTTCCCATGATTTTATCAAATATGTTCAAATCTATCTCACTTCTCTTTCTTAATTCACATTCTCGCGCCATTTCCTATGAAAAAAAGCTGCCACGTCCAGCGCTCTCTGCCTCTCACCCCTGCATCTGCTCGGAAACCACCGGCAAATATCAGATTCAGGAAACAGATCCCGCTGCCACGCGACAGCCTCTTAAAGGTTCCTTACAGGAATTTCAAATTCAAAACTAATGCAAGGATCAGCCACAGAATTGCAGCATATTTGGTCAGCTTCTCCAGCTTTCCTTCCATAGAACGGCTTTTATTTCTGCCCCAGTAGCTGTCAGCCATACCGCCGATGGAACCGGACAGACCTGCCGATTTGCCCTCCTGCAGTAGGATTACCGCCGACAGGAATACACAGATAATAATAAATATGATCGTAAGGATCGTCTTGATCATCTTCGCACCTCCTGAATAAACATAGTAATCATAGCATATTTTCGGCGGAAGGACAACTGTTTTTTTCCCGACTTCAACCCGGGAATTTGCCGTATTTAAATGCGAAGCCACGGCAAATTCCGTTACCGGGCTTGATTTTATCTCCCGTCGTGCGATACAATAGAGTTCTATCACATTTACAATCAGCGAAATCCTTTTTTTCATGGGAACAGCTATTTTTTATCATAAAACGAGTCAGGAGGGTTCTATTTTGAAAAAATTCACTTCGGCGTTTGGGCGTCTGTTTCTCTCTGCCGTCCTTATTTTTCTGGTGTTCTACACCATGATGCCCGCCATCAATCTGCACGATCAGGATTTCATCGTATTCCTGATTATCTGCATTCTGATTGTACTGGCAGTCAACTTTATGGAAAGCATTCTCATATTCCTGAAAACAGTGCAGCAAAACCGCGGCGTCGAGGTCGTGCGCGATCCTGTGACCGGACGGATGGTTCTGCGGCGCAAGTACTCCAACGTCTCCGGCAGTCCGTTTGCCGGTTTTAAGGCGATGGGACGCCCGTGCAAATATGGCATGATCGCGATCGCTGTCCTGATCTTCTTTTCCCTGATCGCCTCGGCGGCGGGCATCCAGCTTTTTAATGCGTCCCGCTACCGCGATCTGATCACCGTTACCGAGGGCGATTTTGCCTCAGATGTCGCAGAGCTTGGCATGTCGCAGATCCCGGTCGTTGATAAGGATACCGCCTCCCGGCTCGGAAGCAAAAAGCTCGGTGAGATGACCGACCTGGTCTCCCAGTTTGAGATTCAGGAAAATTACACACAGATCAACTACAAGGGGACACCGTACCGCGTGACGCCTTTGCGCTATGCCGACCCGATCAAATGGCTTTACAACCAGAAGAAGGGACTTCCGGCATACATTGCTGTCAATATGGTCGATCAGAATACCGATCTCGTCTGGCTGTCCTCCGGCATGAAGTATTCCACCAGTGAATATTTCTTCCGCAATATCAACCGCTACATCCGTTTCTGCTACCCGACACGGATGTTTGAGACGGTCTCCTTCGAGATCGACGACGATGGAAACCCATACTGGGTGGCGCCGACCATCGCCTACCGGATCGGCTGGTGGAACGGCAAGGACATCGACGGCGCGATCCTCGTCAATGCTGAGACCGGCGAATCTAAGTGGTACGCCAAGGCGAATGTCCCGCAGTGGATCGACCAGCTCTATGATTCGAACCTCATCATGGAACAGCTCGACGACAACGGCAGATTCCAGAATGGTTATTTAAACTCTATCTTCGGTCAGCGCGGCGTGCGTCGGACGACCTACGGCTACAACTATCTCGCCATCGACGACGATGTGTGGCTGTACACCGGCATGAGCTCTGTAACCTCAGATGAGTCGAACATTGGCTTCGTCCTCGTCAACCTGCGGACGAAAGAAACGAAATTTTACACCGTTCCGGGCGCCACCGAGCTCGCCGCAATGGATTCCGCGCGCGGACAGGTGCAGCACTTAAATTACAGTGCGACCTTCCCGCTTCTCTTAAATATTTCCGGACGACCGGCATATTTCATTTCCCTGAAAGATGCTGCAGGGCTTGTGAAAATGTATGCGTTCGTCGATGTCGCGCAGTACCAGATCGTCGGCACCGGACAGACGATCGATGAGGCGAAGCGCAATTACCGTGAGACGCTGGGACAGGAGGAAATTGAAGATCCGACTGCCAAGGAACCGGCGGCAAGCGAAACTGTCTCCGGCACGGTCGAGGCGATCGAGAATGTCGTCGTTTCCGGTAACACCTACTACTATTTCACGCTGACCGATGACCGCACCGACAGCGTCTACACCGCTGCGATCACCGTTTCCGAGCGGCTTCCGTTCGTGCAGGCGGGCGACTCCGTTTCCTTTGAGTGCGTCGAGAATGGTTCTACAAAAGAAGTTATAACCTGGAGGTAAGATAACATTGAAAAGTGAAGATATGATTTTAAAGGCAGCCATCGTACACATCCTCGATTCTTCGGTGGGAATCCCGGTTCTCTCCGACCAGAGCATGGAGGTCGGACCCGATTTTTCCGACTTCCTGAAAGCGCATATCGAGAAAATAACGGAAAGTGACGATGTCAAGCACTGTACATTTGCAGAAGGATCCGAGGTCAAAGAGCTGCTGCAAAACTGCACCCCGGACAATTTCGTCGAGACGAGCAAACAGCTCGCCGAGCGCCTCTACGACATCATGAATGCGAATATTGACATTCCAGCCGCCGATGTGGCGATGACCGTGTTCGGCTGCAAGGGCAAGGATTATCTGGCATTCTTAAAGATGAACTACAAGACCTCCTACACGCATCAGACCAGGGAAACGGACGGCGGCAACAGCAACGAGATCATTTTACAGCGCGCACTGCTTCCGGGACAGGGACAGCGCCTCTCCGAGGCATTTGTCCTCGATCTCTCCGACGGCTCCCTGATTCTGGCTGAGAAAAAATATGAGGTCAACGGCGAAAAATGCTTCTATTTCTCCGAGCTCTTCCTCGAATGCCGCGCTCCGCTCTCCCAGAAATCCAAGCTCGACATCGTCACCCGCGCCGTCGATCAGGTTGCCAAAAAATATTACGGCGACGAGGATGCACAGAAAAAGATGGAAATCAAAGACATTATCTGTAATGAATTAGAGGAACAGGGCGAAATCAAGGTGTCCGAACTGCGCGAAAAAGTATTTCCCGGCAGCCCGGAGATGCTCGAGGAGCTGGATGAAAAACTCGACCGCTACAACCTCTCCTACGAGACGGTCGCGCCGAAAAATGAACAGACGATCAAGAAATTCCAGAAACAGAAGCTGTACACTGACACCGGCATCGAGATCACGATCCCGATGGAAGAATACAGAAATCCCGACCATGTGGAGTTTATCACCAACATGGACGGGACAATCTCGGTGTTGATTAAAAATATTGGGATGCTGAGCAGTAAATAGCCTCTCACACAAAATTTATTTATCGGCTGATTCAAACGATTGCGATACATAATAACAGAAACATCCATCAGTCATGCCGTTGATCAAACCGTGTATACACCTCACAGAACCGCGCCGCAAACGACGGCTCGCGTCCACCCGCATACAGATGAGAAACATCCCCAAAACGGCTCATGCGGAAGGATGCAACGCCGGAGCGGCGCTCTTCTGTATAGAGCACCGTCACCGACGACGGTGCCGCACAGGTTCCGTGCCAGAGCTGCATCGGAGAGATATTTAAAAGATGGGAAAGCAGGACGCACTCGACGCCAAAATGACAGAATAAAACAATCGTGTCCTCATTCGGTGCCACGGCCCGGTAAAACAATCCATTTCTCACATATCCGTGCCGTCTGAGCAGCCGGTCAAGCTCTCCAGTCACCCAGTCGTACTCTTCTTTTACATGGGCGTTCTGAAAGACTTCTGTTTCATGCCAGTGATCCTTATCAAAATACTTCGGCTCCGCCATCCACGCATCCGGCAGCCAGTCCCAGACACAGTGCCCGGAATCCTTTCCCGGATGTACCGCCTGCGGGGCAAATTCACGCAGCCAGCTGCAGATTTCTGCCGTGCGGCAGGCTTTTTTTAAGGTCAGGGACGCCGTGTCCTTCGCACGCCCCAGCGGCGATACATAATAAGCCGCCACCGGAATCGGCGCCAGACGGTCTGCCAGAAGCTTTGCTTCCTCCCAGCCAGCCGGGGTCAGGGAATCAATTGAGTAATCAGGATCCGCATGGCGGACAATCAGAAGGCGCATAGGAAAACTCCTTTCGTAAAGAAATGGTAACTAGGAATGATCTTGATGACCGGGTATACCTGGAAAGGACACTGGCGCGAGCAAAATTAGAGCATCTTCCGATACTCCTGCTTCCACCCATTTAAAAGTTCTCCCGCACTCTCCATCCGCCGGACCGGATTGCGGTCAAACATCGTTTCGACCATGCGGACATTCCCGCACTTCTCTGCGGTCTGGTTCGCCTCGTCGAGTTCCCGTTTCCAGATCTCCTTCTGTTCCGGCGTCATCGCAGCCGCATGGCGCTCCTTAAGCTCCAGCTTCGGGTCAATCAAGGCAAGCTGGTACAGGTGCTTCAGCATCTCCGGGCTCTTGTCGAAATTGTACGCCATTTCATAAGCGGTAAACGCTTTCTCAAACCAGAAAATCCCGGCATACGCTGCCCCGATATTGTTCCAGATCTTCGCGGTAAATTCGTCAGTCAGCGATTTGACCCGCCAGTCCTCCAGAATCCGGTTGTAGTAATAGATCGCCGTCCCAAACTGCCGCAGGCGGAAATAGTAATCCGCCGTCTCCTTCCGGAACTCCGCCGCATTCATTTTGCGAAATGCCGCCAATTTCTGGCGGTATGCCGCAATCTCCTTTGCCGTATAATAACAGCACTCCTGCAGAATCACGATCGGCAGCTCGTCCTGGCTCTCGCCGCTCCGCTGCCATGCCTCCAGTTTGCCGGCCAGAAACGAAAGTCCCAGCTCCGAACGGATAAACTCAATCAGGCGGTCATCCACAAATCCATCCAGCGCCAGAAGCGGATTCTGATAAATGACATAACACAGCTCCTGCGACGATGCGATATGGACGCCCAGCCGTTCTATGTAAAAAGGATGTCGAACCGGCTCCTGCCGGCAAAGTATCAGACTCATAATGAAACCTCTTGTTTAATCATCCGGTTTGTCGCCGGAAACAATTCTCCAAATCCCAAATCACGTATCATGACGATCATCCTGTCTTCCCCGGTAAATCCAAATGCCATCTCGATCCGGGTCGTCCGGTCCGGGCGTTTCGGGAATCCCTCGAGCGGAATCTTCACCGTCTTCTTTTTGCGCGGTTCCAGCGGCTGGAGTGAAAATTCTACCTCCGGCGTGCCCGACACGATAAATTCCGCCGTCATTTTCGTCTCATACCAGCTGTCCCCGGCGGATGCCAGCACCAGCTGTCCCTCTTTTTCACGCTCCTGAATCTTTAGGGAAACCGTTGTTTTCAGCCGCCCCTCACAGATACAGGTAAAATGGTACGCACTCTGCGCTTCACAGAGATCTTCCGAGCGGATCAGCGCCCCTCGGGTAAATACATCCATCTCCGCAAACACCCGGCGCCGTTTGCAGATCTGCTGCATAAAATCTGCCGCCCAGTCCGTCTGTGCAAATCCCCTGCCGGTCAGGATGATCGCTGAAAACAGGCGCTTCTGCAGCAGCCGTTCCGCACAGGAGGAAAGAATCCGGTCTGCCATCTGGATGCCCGCGTCGCTGTCCAGCACATTTAAGTGGAATGACTCCTCCAGTTCCTCCTGATCCGCGACCACCTGCATCTGGCGCAGCCCGCGCTGCACTCTCAATTCATAATAATGAAGACCATTCTCCGAAAGCTCAAACATTCCCACCTGGTTGCTCCAGACTTCCCGTTTCTGGCTCATCACGTAATATACAAAGCTCTCCGCGTGACTGATCACATGCACCCGGCTCCGGTCGATTTCCAGAAAATCGGCACAGTACATCAGGCAGTCCACCAGCTTTACCTCAAGCTTTGGCACCGTGATCACCAGGTTTTCTATCTCTTCTTTTCCGGACGCCTGTCTGGGAATCGCAAGCACCTGCTTCAGGAACATTTTCAGCAGATATAAGCCCTCGTAGCGAACACCATCGATCGTGGCGGTGCCGTCCTTCATCGCCAGGGAAAGCAGCTTATCTTCCACTACCATGCCCTCTAACGCGCCCCCGGCACTCTCCTCTGCCACCCGCCAGACGTCCGAATCCGGTTCTTTTCCGATCCGGGTCGGAACCGACCAGATCGTCTCCTGACCCTGACAGGATATATGTGTGCATGAATCACACAGATCCATGCCAATTATAAGTCCATTCATCTATCGTTTGTCCGTCTATCCCTTTCCTCAGGCGATCGGGAAAAGTGCGCTTACCGCCGCATCTCTCTTCTGGTACTCCCGCATCTTTTCCCGAAGCGCCGTCTCATTATTTACTTTTAAAGAAAGACTCATCTCATTGAGCGCCGCAAACCGGCTTTCCCGGCTGCGCCCCGGAATCTCCCGGCAGGAAATCTCTCCCTTTTCTTTCGTCTTCCGGACGCCGTCCTCTTCCTCTTCGATCTGATATTCCAGCGTCTCGCCCTCAAAAATCACCTTTTCACGAATGTAAATATCCCGGTAAACGAGACGCATTTCCTCATAGTGGAACTCTTCCTCCTGCGGCAGAATCCGCAGCCGCAGATACGGGCGCACCGCCCGGTTTCCGTGATACTCGATGATTTCTTTATCTAAAATATTGCCCGGGATATGGATAAACCGCGCCAGATCCTTAAAATAGGCAAAAATCATACCCGCATCTAAAAGCACATCCACCACCGACTGGCACAGGCGCCGCTGTTCCTCCGAAAGCTCCGGCAGCGTCGCATAATACTTTGTCAGCGCCAGCAGATAAATATCCGGGATCCGCTCCCGATCAGAGCTTCCCTGCACAGCACCCTCCAAAAATGCGAACACCTTGTCGTCCGTCGGACGGTTTTCCAGAAAATATTCCACGCTCTTGACCGTGAAATACGCGCGCACGATATTTTCCCCTGTTTTCTTGCGTGACGCATAAAGCTCGAACACCCGGTCTAACTTTGCTGTATTGCCGGTAAAGAGCATCTGCGCCACCAGCCGTTCCTCCAGATCGTACGTCTCCACCCGGAGCCGCAGCCCCTGCATCAGGACGCGGTACATCTGATCCACCGTACCGTTGAAATGTTCGCAGAGATAATCGAGAATCACACTGTCCGGCTTCTCGTGTTCAAAGACATACCAGGTCAGATAAAGCAGGTGGTCATCCCGGTCAAAGAGATTTTGAAGCAGCATTCTCCCGCAAAGCCGTAGCAGCAGATTGACCGGCAGACCTTCCAGACCATACCGGCACACCATCTCATACGCCTCGCTGAAATGCCCGCACCGGATCAGCGTCCCGCAGACGCCGTTTCTCTCATCCCGCGTCAGCTGGTCCTTGTCAAGACTCAGAAGGTAGGAAACACTTCCATCCTTTTTCGCATCCTCAATCCCATCCGCCATCCTCTTATAATACCGCACGATCGCTGACAGCACCTTTGCCCTAAACAGCGGGTGCAGCTCCATCTTCTGATCCGCGTGCTCCAAAAGGATCGCATCGTCCCCGGTCAGCACCTCCTTGCGGCAGGCTTTTGCACACGCATTCATAAAGAGGAACGGATGCATTGGATTCATTTCAAAACAGGTCTGTAAAAGTTCCTCCATATCCGTAAATACCGGCTGGATGGCGCAATTTACCCGCGCATACCGCGTCTCATTTTCATCCTGGAATAGAACCAGATCGCGCTCCGAAAACAGCGGCACATACGCCGTGCCCTCGTTCAGCACATACGCGTCCTCCGTCATCTGCTCCTCATGGCGCACCACCACGTATTTCATCGCCGGTTCCCGGCATTCTACCCGGCAGGATTTCAAAATCCCCGGCAGGACACGCGCCATCTGCGTATCGATCAGTTCCGGATAGATCAATTTCCGGTACAGGACCGCCAGGGCACCGTCTATCCGTTCCTTGAAAAGCTGATCCACCGCAAACTCTTCCATCGCCCGCTCGTACATCCGGTAAATATCCGAATCCGGCGTTCCATATGTAAGAAGGTTCGCATAAAGCTTCGCCAGTGACCCCGCATCCAAATTTGCCGAATACGAAAAGTATAAAAATACCTCACGCGACATCAGGCGGTCATAATTCTCCGGCATCGCATATAAATAATATTCATACAGGCGCGTCAGACTCAAATCTGCCTCCAGCGCCCGGCTATACCATTCAAAACAGGCTGTCTCCCGGCAGTCTCCCCGGATCAGCATTGCACAGAGCGCCTCCAGAATCTCCGTCTCCGGATACAGCCCGTAAAGTTCCGTCAAAAGGCGTCTGTAAAACTCCCGGTACGAACGGGACGCACGCATCACCCGGACCGCCGCCAGTGCCAGCTCGCGGCTGATAATTTTCCGGCGTGCCCCATAGTACAAGGCATGAAGCTCAAAATTGCCCGCATTGTCTAAAAGGATCGGATCACTCTCCAGAAGTTTCAGTCCCGCCGCATAGAGGAATGGGCTGTGACAGCCATCCTTAAACTCCTGCTCCATGCTGATCAGCACCGTAACCGGATTTTTCTGCAGTTCCTCATCCAGACGCAGAAGCATCAGATAATAAAACAGGCTGCTGCCCGTCTCCTCCGACGCATACTGCTGCAGCAGGCGGATCAAAGTGTCCTTCTGCTCGGCATTGCCGGTCAGCGTCACGTACAGATAGCGGTACAGGCAGTTAAGCTTCCGGTCGCCCGATATTTTAAGCGCCGCTGAATCCTGCAGCTCCTTTAAAATCGTCTGCGCTTTCTCACGCCGATCAGTCAAAAGGTATAATTCCGCCTGCAAAAGCCGCAGTCCCGCGTCATAGTGCGTCATTTTCATCAGATCCAGCTCCCGCTGCATCTGGTGAACCGCCTCCGGGCCGCCGATCCCATTTTCATACGCCAGACGGGCAGTCAGATAATTTCCAAGCTCTTTCTGGAATGACATATGTGCCCGGTCGCATCCGCCCGCATCGGCAGCCGATGCCTCGATCGGGATCCGCACGGTTTCTCTGGCAGTGTGAATCAGGACGGCACCGAAATTCTTTCCGGCATGCAGCCGTTCCGCCAGAATCCGTACCGGAAGACGGAGCAGACCATCTTCAAAATCCGCCTGCGTCGCACTCTTCTTCGGCAGATGGAGGAACTCGCCGTCTGCCGTCACCTCCAGGTACACACTGCCCCAGTTATCCATCCGGATCTCGATCGTGTCCTCGGCATTCTCAGCCAGCTCGGCATATACGCGCGCCCTGCCCGGAATCGTCAGACCGACCGGCTTTTTCACGCCCAGTCCAACCAGAAATTCTTCCATAAAATTTGCCCGGCTGCCGTGCCCCTTCAGGCCGTCATAGAGTGCGCGCACATGCATATCCTGCATAAACGGCACTTCCACAAAATCCGGGTACTCCAAAAGCCGGAGCGCCGTCTCCATATCATTTTCCGCGATGTGCAGAAAATCTTCCGCCGTTTTCAGATCACCTAAAGTCTTCCCGGCGTCTGCCACCTCGACGTGAAACTCATACGGAATCTCCTCTTCCCCGCAGTTTGTCACCAGATAAAAAGAACCTGTGATCGTGTCGCCTGCCGTCAGGAACGAAGTGTCCACTTCATATACGATCCGGCACCGGAGTCCGCCAAACGAATTGTTATCCCCCGGAATCCGCACCCGCAGGTTTGAGGAATACACAAATCCCTTCACACTTAATCCATTTTCGCTCCCGATCCATAAATTTCTCTGCATCAGGGTATTCATCCGCAGCGTCTCGTCTATCTTTTCAGGCGACCAGGTCATCTTCGGCTGTTCCGAATCGATGATTCCCTTCGCCAGCCGGTTAATTCTCTCTTTCATTCCTATCACCTGCCGTTTCATTATCCTGTCCCGGTAACTGCTTCGTCTTCCCACAGTTCCGTCGGTTCGAAATCTCGTACCTTATATCATACCATATTTTGTCTGCATTTACATCAGGGAATTGGAGAATTTCGCTGATTGCCCATCCGGCATTTTTTCAAGTCGAACGTCCGTGAGACTTGGCGCGTGATTCTGGTCAGCGAAGCTGACATATTCGTTGCTGTTCACTTATACTGTTCTCAGCAACGGGATTTTGCCGATGCTTCGCATTCCAAATCGGCAAAATCTGCTGCCAGAGCTGTATCGTACGGAATTTTCAGTTCAGAAAATTCCTATATGCAAGTAAAACACTTATTCTGTGCAGAATCACTGCGCATCCTCGCGGAGCGTTTATCTCAGTCGGAGACCCAACTCCCACTGAGACAAATTTGCTATTACTCACCACCTGAAGAGGTGGGAGTCTTCTCGACTGAGATAAAAACAAGCGCTATCCTGCCTGCCGGGCAAAAATTTGATGGTTCCGCCCGGTATGTAAAATAGCGCCTGTTTCCAGTTTTCAATCGTTTTCTAATTTTTCTTAATTTCCTAATCCCAGTCGCCCACATACAGGCGTGTGCCAGTCTGCCAAACTGTTGGTTCATAGATCGTCCAAATTGGATATGGATATGCTTTTCCTTGCAGAGAATCATCTATTGCGATCGTCTGATCAACGCCATTGGTGCCTGTTTTGGACGACAGGTCAGCGGCACCTGTCCTGGTAATACTGGAATAGCTGTCCTTTACAGAGCTGCTGTCCACATAAGGTGCGCCAATGATTGCGTCGCTTAGCTTTGGCAGATACCAGCATTCTTCCGGGACCGAAAGAATGCCAGCTTCCAGCTGGGCTCCTGGCCCCCACCACCAGGTATTGTTCAACTGACCAATATAGTGTCCAAGGAACATTGAGGTTCCAGCCGCTTTCACACTTCCTGTTGTGTAGCAGTTCGAAAGAACCAGTTTTGCAGAATCATATTTTCCAAATAAACCGCCTGCGATGGCATTATATGTATTCGTTCCACACGCATCCGCTGCACTGAAACTCTGTATTACCGAAATCGGACCATCCATCCACCCCACGAGGCCTCCGGCACACCTGCCGCCTGACACATTCTTTCTATCTGACAGCACTTCCGCACCACTTTCCGTATAACCGTAAGAGCGGTTCCGTCCGCCGACATAACTGTTTTCAATGCTGAATTCTTTCCCGGCAGTTCCGCCATTCTGGTTGTTTTTCAGGTATCCATACAAACCTCCGGCGGTTCCAGTTGTATCCACATACCCAGAGAAGAAGCTGTTTTCCAACTTCATCTGACCAGAGCTCTCGGCAAAGCCGACCAGACCTCCGCTAGCATCGGTTCCCTGTATCCGTGCATTTTTTCCTGAAACATATACGTGATTCATCACTAAATCACTTACTTTTGCTTCCCCGATCAAGCCTCCGGTTTTTCCTCCACTTATTTGCAGCGTCGGTGCATCTACAACTACATGGTCGAGTGTCAGACTGCCACTATTCGTGCTTCCAACCACCGCGCCTGTTGCCAGCGTTCCAGAAATCCGGGATTCTTCTCCATATATATGGATATTTTTAATCGTTAGATAGCTGTCCGCCGAAGTGCCTGCCTGCGCCACCAGCCCTGCTGTATTCTGCCCCTGACAGGAAATGTCCGGATCCTTCAGATTCAAGTTTGATATCGTCAGATGATCCGTCTTCTGAAATAAAGCCGCACCATTCCAGGCAACAGGAGTTATCTTTAAGCCTGCAATCGTATAACATTCACCCAGTTTTGCTTTTTCTTTCTCATCCACCTCCGCATCATAAGAGATAATATCCGGGTTGTTAATCGGCCAGAAACTTCCACCTTCATACTTGGAATTTCCCGGACTGTAGATCGTCATCTTTCCGTATGCATCTTTCACCTCTTTACAATACGCTTCCGTCTGTGAGGTAATCGAATCATCCTCCTGCCAGAGAATATTATCGGTCTGAATGACCCGTGTGATCTTTAAACCACCATAGCCTTCTCCGCAGAAATTCAGATTC
The DNA here is from genome assembly GCF_027698965.1 of Clostridium fessum. Classification (NCBI taxonomy): domain Bacteria; kingdom Bacillati; phylum Bacillota; class Clostridia; order Eubacteriales; family Clostridiaceae; genus Clostridium; species Clostridium fessum. The sequence continues at coordinate 38,696 of NZ_JAQEQF010000011.1, read as the reverse complement.
TGCAGATGACGCCCATTGGCGACCTTAACCGTATAGGTATCCGTTCCATCACCATTTCGTTCAATTACATCGGCAAAGCAGCTGTTGAACTTGTATGAGAGCTTTGTATTTTCTGTCGGCGGATAGCCATCCTCGCTCAATTTTACGATAACATTTTCTCCATTTATGTAACCGCCCGGCTGATAACCTCCCCAGGTACCCAGACTACAGAAATTTCCACCCTCACGTGATAAATCATCCAGATAGAAACGCAATTTCAACTTTTTCTCTTCCGTTATGCCTATTTCAAAACGATTTACCCTGTTTTCTGCAGCAAAGCTCGTCCAACTGCCATTTGCCTCATTTTCTGCACAGCTGGCAGCTTTCTCTTTCGTATCTACAAAGCAAAATTTCGATCCCGTTCTCAGAGTATTTTCCTGCAAATCACCAGTATTGACTTGGAGAACATACCACATCGTTTTACCGCTCAATTCGCCGGTAATCGAAAATATCAGATGTATTCTCTGATTTTCTTCAAGCGGAGACGGAGAGACATAATCGATATACAGCCTGTTTCCAGTATGCAGCGCCTCTTCGTTCTCTTCCTTGTCCCAGTCCCCGACATGGTTATTCAGAAACCAGGAAAATCCCTTTGAAGCGTTCTGCGCAGCAAGTTTTTCCGCTACTTTCTGGATCGTCGGCATGGGATAAATCGGTATCTCTGCTTTCTTTAATTCTGGATCATAGGGATATGTATTCTCGCTGTCTGCACCCGTTCCCTCAGCACCAAACAGTTCTGAAAGTTCTTCTGCGTATGCGAGCACATATTTCTCATTCACCTTACTGCACACATAACAGCCCGGATAAACTGATTTTTTGTTTGTTCCCGTACCGCTCGTCTCCGACGGCAGCCTTCCATCCGTTCTATTTGCATAATCATAGAACGCAACAAACGCAGGTGCTTTCAGCGCCGGATTCTCTGTTTCATTCGCTGCCGTTCCGCTTCCATCCTCCGTTTCATCCGATTTTTCCTCAGCCGTCGGCGAATACACCGACGCCGACACATATGTATTCGCTATCTGACTGTCTGCCGGAAGCTGTGCGGCGAGACCTCCTGCGAATCCGCCGGTATATGCCGCTACATTATAACGTCCGGTAAGATTCTCAAAGGCTGCATTGGCATTTGCCCCATTCCCCGGTTTCTGGGATGTGTCAAACTTCTTGTTTGCTGTATGACCGCCGACATAACAGCTCTGAATCTGCACCGTGGGACCGCTTGCGGCGGCTGCAGTTGATGCTTTCTCAACAGTTCCGACCAGACCGCCGGCGTACATGCCTTCCACATAGAGTGCCGCTGCGCTGTCGGTCAGAGAAATTTCCCCCTTTGCCGTGCCGATCAGGCTGCCCGCCGTTCCCTTTAAAGCGCGGATCCGGTATTTGCTTTCTTCCTCCTGCTTCAGATCTGACGCTTTTTCTGTGCTGCTTCCCAGCTTATCACGGAAATGGTTCTCCGCCAGCGCATCCTGGACGGTCAGAGTGACGCCCTCAAATGTGCCCACCAACGCACCGGCAGAAGCGCCGGTCTGCTCTGCCTGTACCTGCGGATATTCAATCTGCACATTTTTAATTTTCACCGTTGCCAGATTCGTAGTTCCCCGGGAATCCGTTCCCGGCGTCACCGCACCAATCAAAGCGCCTGCACTCGCCTTCGTCCGGACCACCGGCTGGCAGATCAGCAGGTTTTTAACACTCATATCCTGCGTTACCGTTCCAAACAGTCCGCCCGTCCCATCTACTGCTGTGATTGAACTTGCCGTCGTTTTTCCCACCTGCAGACCATCGATCCGGTATGTATTTCCCTGATAGTCCAGTGGATACGGCAGGCTAAGCGGAAGATAGCTTCCCGCCTCCGTGGTATATGTCTGTGCCGTCGGGTTCGTCCGATCTGCATTCGTTTGATCCGTCACCCGGTAGGCAATCGAGATGGTTTCCGCATTCTGATTCAAAAAATTCGAGCCAAATGCCGTATGCAGCTTCGCCACATGTCCGCAGTAACCGCTCTCGTCCGCAGTGTTTTCTCCCGCTTTCCAGGTCAAATCGCTATTCTGCATCGCCGTAACCGTTTTGGATGTAGTCACCGCTCCCGTGTACAGCTGATCCGGATCCCAGCCTGAAACCCGCTCATCCAGATTTTCCAGATGGCGGAAGCTGCCGATCCCAGCGCTTCGGTCCGTACCGATCGATGCAAAGAGGCTGCTGCCTGAATCTGTATTGCTCGTCTTAACCTGCGAAAGCGCTTCATTGTTGAAAACCTGCGCGTACACAAAGATATTTTCGCCCGGAATAAAGGAGGCAAAACCTCTTTCATCCTGCTGAAATGTCATATCCGTCTGTGCCGGCTGGTTGAAGTCCATAAATTTGAATCCTGTACTTCCGCCCATGCCGGCTGGCGCCGCTATGTCATCCAGAATGACCTGATACGTTCCATCCGAATCGCCCGAAGTTCCGGACACCTTCGCCACACGCGCCGAAGGGCTGGTTCCCTGGGGATTGATCTCGATGTATCCGGTTGTACCGCTCTTTTCTCCCTTTACAAACAGACTCAGTGAATGTTCATTTTTATTCGGATCCTCGATTTTTGCATATAAAATATCATCATTCACCAGTTTCACTGTCGGCGCCTCGAATTCCTCCACCGGCAGTTCCGGGACTTCCAGATTTCCTGATGCGTAATATCCGATCGGCAGCTTCTGATCCTTATAATTGGAGTTAGCACCCGTAAACCGCTCCCGTTTTCCGGCATCAGATGCCGCCGCCAGAAGTGCCTCGCTTCCGATATCTGTCTGCACAAACTGATAATGATCCGAATACCACACCTCGCGGACCAGTCCTGCCTCCGGATCATAGAAAATAAGATAGCTCCCGTCTGCACGGACGGTCTCATCAATCGATCCAAACGGAAGAAGGCGCTGCCGGATCTCCTCGGTCACATTCGCAGACACCAGCGCTGCCTCACCGCCAGACTCTTCTTGTTCCGATTCAGGCTGCCCTGCCTGTTTTTCCGGCACATAGAGAACCGCGTAGATATTTCCCTCTTTCTCCTCCGCCAGCACTGTATTTTCTACCGAAATTCCCAGCTTTGCCTGCTTTTGATCGTCTGAAAATTCCCCCTGTGCCTCCATATGGAGCAGACGCGGAATCGTTCCACTGGAGACCTCCAGTGTCAGATGATTCTGCGCCGCCAGAAAGATCTCCTTCGCCGTCTGATCCATCTCCAGACGGCGGAGCTTTCTTTGGTAATGAATCACCGCAACAAAAGAAAGACTGGCAAGAATACCGACAATCGCAATCACCGTCAAAAATTCCGCCAGCGTAAACGCCGCCCTTCTCTTCTGTTTGTTCTGTCTCTTCTGCTCCATCTGTCCTCGTTCCTCTTTTTATTGTAACTGTTCAGTACCTTCACAGTCACGCGCAGACCTGCTGAACAGTTAGTTTTTATTTTATTTCTGATCCAGGTTGACTGCACGCACGGTCAGGTTAATCGGCTTTACCACCGCTTTCCGGGAAGTTCCCATCGTATCTTTTTTCCGGTAGATCGCCAGATTTTGAACCGTAAAACACGCCGTCTCCTCCGAATAGGTATAGCCGTCAAATGCCGTATAATATTCATCCGAGATCGCCGCCTGCGTCAGCAGAGGTATCTTATTATACGCATCATCGTAAGTATAATCCCCATACCATTTTTCAATGCCCGTGCCAGACCAGTCTGTCGCACTAAAGTGCAGCCACAGGTGGCTGTTTCCACTCCGCAAAAGAGGTGTTACCATTTCTCCTGTTTCGGAAGTCCCAGCAGAATTTTTCACTTCCAGCGCATTGGCAAATTCATCGGTCATCAGTTGCGCCGTGAGCGACAGCGCCTGCTCTGCATCTGCCTGATCCTGCGTCCTCTGGTAAACATTTTTTACCATCATCACGCCGCCTCCAAGCACCGTGCCGATCGTGCCGAGAATCACAATCGCCGCCAGCAGCTCCGTCAGCGTCATACCGTTCTTTGACCGAAGTTTTTTCTGACATACTGAAAAGAGCTTGCAGTGACCCTTGGATGCCGTCTGTTTCTGCTGCCTGCAATGCCTATTTCTGCATCTGCGGCATTCACTTCTCTCCTGTCCCATCTCTGTCTCCTCTATCGGTATCTGTAAAGCAGATCTTGTAAGTTTACCTCTTCCTCTTCTGCATCCGAATCAGCCTGGCTCACATACAGTACGATGGGATACTGTCCCGTCCGGTAATTCGTCTGTATGCCTGTCTGGTAGGCATTTGACGCCAGGCTTTTCTTCATGCCGCCGGTTCCAGATACCTCCAGCTCCAGAACATATCTGCCCGACGCCTGTTCCGCTGTCCGGTTGTTCTCCAGCTGATTGCGGCTGTCATAATAGCCCGCCATCTGCTCTTCGCCCTGATGCAGCATCCTGCCGGACGCCAGAAATGCACTCAGAAACATCGTCATTCCCAGTGCAATCACAAGAACCGATATCAGTACCTCTGTCAGCGTCTCTCCCGCATTGGCACGCAGCTTTCTTCCAGCTGCCCATTCCATTCTACTTATCATCCTGCAGCAGCTCCTTCTCTATTGTTCCGTTCTGCCAGCGGATCGTCGTGATGATGGTCGTCGTCGTGATCGTGTAGGAATCATCGTCATCCGAATCTCCGTCATCGCCCTTTACTTTGACCTCTACTGTGACCATCTCACTCTCGGAGCTATGTGCTGCTTCCAGCTCCAGCCGTTTCTCGCACCGCTCTTCCTTCTTGTCATCCGCCGTTACTGTATCTGAGATAACCGCCTTGATTTTATAATGATCCGTCATCCACAGGCGTACACTGGTCTTTAACGGACCAATCGTGTTCCCGCTCGTTCCGGCTTTCTTCACTGACAGGGTAAAATCTTTGTACGCCATTTCTTCCTCCGATGCATTCTCCCCGTCTGCCAGCTTCCGATACTCATTATTTCTATAAATATCCACGATCAGTGAATCGAGAACCGCGCTATTCGCACTCTCTGCGCTTGACAAACCCGAATCCGTTCCATAGAACTTTTGCCACGTCGCCTCATTATCCTTGTTTTTCCGGCTGCCGACGTAGTAGCAGTAAAAATCATCCTTATCGTCTTCCTCGTCATCCCGGCTGTCATGCACGATCACTTCCTTGATCTTGACTATATTCTCCGTCTTCTGCAGCTCATCCCGCAGAAATGCCGCCGCCGAGTCCACCGCATACCTCTTCTGGTCCTCCCTCGGGAGGTGGCGGTTCTTTCCAGCCGACGCGGAAGCGGACGCCAGAATGATCGACGCGCCCACCCCGCAAAACACAAAAAACAGGAGCGCCGCCATCAAGCTGGCGCCATCCTGATTTTTCATACGCCTGAAAACCTGCCTCCAGATTTCCGGGCGTTTTTCACTGTTCTCTGCTTTTTTCATGCTTTATTCTCCCAGCGCCGCCTCTGCCGCTGTCTCAAGGTCCGAACGCTGCAGGTTCGACACATCCGCATTCGCCAGTCCCGACGGTGCCTGCGCCTCTTCCGGTTCCAGATCCAGACCTTCTTCTGATTCCGCATCGTATCGGGTCTCAAAATAAGTCAGCTGGAACGTCACTGCTACCGGGTGGATGCGGATATCCTTTAACTCTTCATCTTCCAGATCTTCATCATCTTGAATGCTCAGATCCTCGATCAGGCAGCGGTATGGTCCTTCCACTACCTCATGAAGCATCGAAACAGCGTGATCAAACGAATCCGCCGTAAAAGAAATATTCATCGCGCGGCGGATCTCCATTCCGTCCACCTGCGGCTCTGAATACTGGAAAGTAAAATCATACGCATTCGCAAAAATACGGTTCAGCTCCTCCGTCTCCGTCTTGAAATGATTGTAGGTCGGAACCATCGGCGCATTCGATGTCTTGTTTTCCTCGATCTCTTCCTCCATCTGCCGGATCTGCATCGCTTTCATCTGCTCCAGCTGAATCTGGGCATCCAGCTCCGCCGTGTCCGCCGCCTCAATCCGCCTCTGCACCGGCAGGTAAAATCCGGCATAGTAGCCGCCCGCGATCAGGGCAAAGACTACAACCAGCAGCACTATTTTCTGTGTTTTTGTTAATACATATTTCCCTAACGAATTCATTTTTCTTTGCCCTCTTCTGGTTCGTTAAAAAATACAGCCATTGACACTCCCACCTGCTTCAAGGATGCCAGAGCTCTCTCTTCGCCATCTTTCTTCACTGTTTCCTCCAGCGAAGCGGTCACATAGCGCGCATTCGGATCCGCCTGTGCATCACGGACCGGCTGCGAAAAGAGTGTACCATTGGGAATGGTTCCTTCCAATGACATCTGATCCGAGGTGATCGAAACACTCGAAACTGCCGTCAGCGGGAAAATCTGTGATTTCAGGGAATCCAGCATCATCCGGCGGTCCGGAAGCTTACTCTCTTCCTCATTCAGATACCCATTTCCATAATGCGCGTACTCTGCCAGGACCTCACCGTACACCTCGTTGGATTTCTCCAATGTACGAAGCTCCTTCTCTGTCGCCGCATAAACCGCCTCTGCCCGGTCTGCCTCCTGCAGGGGAAGCATTACGCCAAATCTCGAAAATCCGTAGACAAAAACCATAAAAACGGCAAACGCGCCCAGCTCCGCCGCTATTTTCCCTTTTTTAGTCTGCTTCTGATACAGATTGATGCGCCGTTTTTTCGGATACTTCGGACCGCCAATCTGCATATTCGCGATTGATTTTAAATCAGCCACCGCTCTTCCTCCTTATGCAAGTAATACACCGTATGCCTGTGGGCTGTCGATCCACTCGTCTTCCTCATCCAAAGAGACCTCCGGCAGAAGCTCCGCCACACTCCGCACCGGCAGATCCAGCGTTTCTTTCAGCGCATCAATCAATTCCCCGTATCGTGCGCCTCCGCCGCAATAATAGAGGCTGTCGATCGTATTATTCACATTGTTGAAGCTATAAAAGTTCAAAACTCGCATGACCTGGACGGCGCGGGTCCGGTACTGCTCCTCCAGCACAGCCGCCATCTTTTCTTTGTCGGTCTCCTCGCGGTTTTCTTCCTCCACCTCAATTCCCAGTTCCTGCATCTTGTTCTTATCTCCCAAACGGATCTGCTCGATCTCCTCACAGCCCGGCTCCATGGTACGGGTAATATCATAGATCCCCTGGCGAAAGAAATGGATCCGCAATGCTTGGGTTCCCAGATCGAGAATCGCATAGTCTTTCACAGTTTCCGATTTTTCTGCCCCCTCTGCGTTCTCTTTTTCTTCCTTTTTATGAGGTTCTGCATTCAGCTTTGTCTCCAAAGCCTTCTTCTCATCCGCCATTCTCTCTTCTGCATATTCCAGAATCCATTCCATTCCCAGCACGGCCGGAACCAGACCGACCAATTTCAAGTGTGCCATCTTGGCCAGTTTTTCAAATTGCTGCGACAGCTCTTTCGTACACGCCGCACCAATCAAATCCATTTTTTCCTGATCCGCATAGATCATCGCATAATCAAAGACGTACTTATCCATCTCGTTTCCGATATAATCATGGAACTCATATGGAAGATTCAGCCGGAGCTGTTCCTCCGTCATCAGCGGCAGCTCAAAGCGCCGCACATACGCATCCTCCTGCCGGATGACAAACACGACGTTCCGGCAGCGGATCGCATACTCCTTCAACAAATCCTTTATTAAATCCGCATATTGACGCATATCGTTCCGGTCGATCCCCTCGACCCGCTCGCTGATAAATTCGCGAAGCTCGCCATTTTCCGCATATGCAATCTTGATACGGTAATGTCCAATCTCAATTCCTAAACAATTCTTCATCTCTGCACTCCCTTTAAAAGAGCCCTGTATACCATTGTGTCCATATATCTCCATACAGCAGCATACAAAAACATGCCGCCGCAATCGCCGGTCCAAACGGAATTTTCTCCCTCCGACCGATGACAGAACCTGCAATTCCCAGCACACAGCTGAGAATCAGGAAAAATAATACCTCCCAGGCGGAACGCATATACAGTCCCGTCACAAAAAAAAGTTTTACATCGCCGCCCCCCAAGCTTTCTTTTCCGGTCAGGCGGTCAAACAGCAAGGAAAGTGCCAGCATACTGACAGCCAGTCCGGCACCGGTCAGAACTCCCCGCAGCATCTGTCTTCCCGGTTCCGGTAAGCCCAGCGCTGTGCCGAAAAAGATCAGGATTCCGGCTATCTGAAGCCGGTCCGGTATGATCCACGCATGCAGATCTGTGAGTGTCAGACATAAAAGCACCATCCAGAGCAGAATTCCCCGCAGTGCCAGCACCGAGACATCGTACCGGTACATAATCAGGCAGCATGCAATTCCTGAAACAAGTTCCGTCCAGAATGCCTCCGCCGGGATCTTCGCTCCGCAATAACGGCACCTGCCCCGCAGGCACAGCCGTGAAAAAAGCGGTACCAAATCCAGTACTCCCAGCACATGACCGCAGGCATCACAGTGGGATCTCCCTTTCAAAACGGACGTTCCGTTTAACATCCGCCCTGCCAGACAGTCTGTAAAACTTCCGAGTGCACAGCCCAGAATAAAAGTAATCATCAAAATGTAAATTGTTAAAAATGTGGTTTGATGCAGCATCAATGGAATATCTCCTGTCCGTACCCATGTTCTGTCTGTTTGTAAATCCCCAATATTTTATATCTTCCAAGATATGTAAAACGCTATCTTTATCTTAAAACGCCCAATTTCATTTCTTTTATTTGGCGCCAAATCCCGGCTTTGGACCAAATGGATTCTGGCTGGTTCCCCCAACTTCATTTCCCTCATAGAAAGGAGCGGTCTGAAGCGGAGACGTATTCGCATATGGATTAGCCGCCGGATTTCCGATGTAAACCAGAATATCTGTACACGGTGTCTTGGCTTCCATCGCCGTCTTCCGGTATTCCTGCCCCAGGTCATTTACCTTCTTTGTTCCACTTCCCTGTGCGTACTCAATGTGCGCGTTCTCTCCCTCTGCCTGACAGACAATCTTTCCCTCTTTTACATTGTATCGGTAATAGCGGTATTGCTTCTGCGGCTGGTTCTCGTAGCGTTCCAGGCTTTCCTTGCTTCCATACAGCATTGCCACGGCCGCCGCCTTCGCCGCACGGACATTCGCCTGATTGGCTGCGATGACCGCTTTTTTCCGCTGTGCCGTAAAAATCGGAATACTGATCGCCGCCAGGATCCCTACGATCGCTATCACCACCAGCAGCTCTGCCAGTGTAAAACCGTGTTGGTTCTTTTTCATTTGCTCACCCACTTTTTATCAAAATGACCTGCTGACTTTGTTTTGATTCGTGCGTTGCAGGTCACGCTTATGTATCTGACAATGAATGGATTTTTAAATCCTGAAAAATTTCTGATGTGAACATCACTTTCATTCTAAACGTTACTGTTCACACACGTGTGCCCAGCAACGGGATTTTGCCGATGCTGCGCATTCCAAATCGGCAAAATCTGCTGCCAGAACTGTATCGTACGGAATTTTCAGTTCAGAAAATTCCTACCTGTGAACAGTTACTTCTAAACCTTCATGTGCCTGGCAGTCAGGTGTACCACCACAAATGAAAGCTCTGGCAGGCGCATTTAGCAAAAATGGATGGGAAACCCCATCCATTTTTCGTTACTGTTCTCGCATACATGCTCAGCAACCTTTTTCCACGTATGTGGTTTTATTTTGCATATATTGTAATTTTTGCACCATTAATAACGTCAGTGTCTTTCGTCTTCGTCGGTTCGATTTTTACATTAATCTGTTTATACTGCTTGCTACCCTTTTCTTCTTCAATATCACCCTGTTTATTCGCATCAGCTACTATAGACGCATCATCCTTGATTGAGGTAGCTGTACCAGTTTTTAAGTCATAATCATAAATCATTGCGGCGTCACTATTCTTATCTATCTCATCCGTCATATACTGAGCTACCGCTGCTGCTTTCGCCGCTCTCATATTGGCCTGATTCGTAGCGATTCTAGCCTTGGTCAGCTGTGCCGTAAATACCGGAATCGAGATTGCAACCAGGATGCCCACGATTGCAACAACCACCAACAGCTCAGCCAGTGTGAAACCTTTTTTGTTCTCACGAACTTTCTTGATTAAGCCTTTCATAAAATCAATCTCCTTATTGTATAGTATTATATTAATGAACAGAGAATTATCTCTGCGCCATCCATCCTCTGCTGTATCACATTTCACATGTGTGCAGTCAATTACGCTTACATCAGATCGTACATCGTAAAGATAGGCAGATAAATCGACACTACGATGATACCCGCAAAAATCGCAAGCACCACCAGCATCGTCGGTTCCAGCAGTGCCAGAAGCCGCTGAATTCGATAATCCGCCTCGTTAGCATAATAATCGGCAACATTGTCCAGTGTCTCCTCGAGCTCACCGGTTTCTTCTCCGACGGAACACATATCGACCATCGTCGGCGGGAAATATTTCTTTCCCTGCAGACATTCCACCAGACTGCGTCCCCGCTCGATTCCTTCGCGCATGGAGCGAACATCCTCGCTCAGAAGTGCATTGTCCATGACCTTCGCCGTCGTGTCAACCGCCTGATTGATCGTGATACCCGCTGCCAGAAGCACCGACATTGTATTGGCAAACTGCGCTGCGCCGTTCATCTGGTTGATCGCGCCCACAAGTGGAAGGGATAACGCGATCTTTGCTTTCTGAATCCGCCCCTGCGGCGTATTGCCGTAGACCTGCGAACCAATCTTCAAAAACGCCAGCACCGCCAGCATCAGCAGCCACCACTTCGCGAAGAAATGGGAAGTCGCGATCAGCATCCGCGTCATCAGCGGCAGCGTACCGCCCAGATCAGTAAATACATCTGCCAGTGTCGGGATAACCTTCGCCATGACGATAATCAGGACAACCACCGCAACCGCAACGACAAACAAAGGATAGGTCATCGCTCCCTTGATCTTCTCCGTCGTCTTGTAGGATTTCTCATAAAACTTCTGAAGCCGGTCAAAGGATCGTTCCAGCGTACCAGACTGCTCGCCTGCCCGGATCGTCTCGATAAACGTGAGCGGAAAACGGTCGCTATACTTTTCCAGCGCCGACGCAACGGTACTTCCGGCAGCTACTTCCTCTGCCGCAGCCCCCATGATCTTCCGGATCCGCTTGTCCTCATTCTGATCTGCCAGCATACGCATCGCGCGTGCCACTGTCATGCCCGAATGAAGCGTGATCGCAAACTGTGAACACAGGATCGCCAGCTTCTTCGTCTTGATCCGCCTGCTTCCGATCTCCATCTCCAGGAGACTGCCGTCATCAGGTCTTTTCTTCTCTTTCTTCTGACTGATGCTCAGAAGAATCGGATAGTTTTCCCGGATTCTGGAAGCGGCTGCCGCTTCACTCTCAGCCTGGAGCACTCCCCGGACTTCTTTTCCATCCCGTCCCAGCGCTTTATATGAAAAATTTGGCATCTCTCATACCTCCAGCCACAGGATTCAGCTGTACGCCATCCGTATGTACATCGCCATCTGCATCCTTTTTATCATTATTTTAACATCTTTGTTTGTTTTTGTAAATATGCCGTCAATCTTTTGGATATTTTATACGAAACACGCATCTAGATCGGCTTTTTTTTGCTATTTTCTCTATACGTGCTTTGTTTTTGCCAATCTATTTTTGTATATATTTTCGTCAACACATCTGACTTTTCTTTTCCAGACTATTTCAGGTATATAGATCATCAGAGCGGAAATGGTACGTCCCGCCCTGACACTCCCAAAAGAATAGCTCCCGTTTCTTTTTATCTTCTCTCTTATTTCTCGTTTTCCTTATCCAGCATCTCTTCCATCGTATGCCATCCCAGCACCGCGCATTTGACACGCGCCGGCATATGGGAAACATCGACCAGGGCACCGGCTTCCTCAAGTTCTTCGATCTCGTTCTCGCCTGCCTCGCCCTTGATCATCCGCAGGAACAGATCCGCCAGATGGCGTGCTTCCTCTTCGGATTTTCCGATGATCAGATCCAGCATGATATCAGCGGATGCCTGGGAGATTGCGCAGCCGCTTCCCTCAAAAGCACCGTCTACCACCTGTCCATCTTCGACCTTCAGCTGAAGAATGATGTCATCTCCACAGCTCGGATTGACGCCCTCTAATACCAGATTGGCATCCGGCAGCTTTTCTTTATGTAACGGATGCAGATTGTGATCCGTCAGTATTTCATTGTAAAAGGTTCTATTCTCCATATCCCATTTTCCTCCGGATTTCTTTCAGGTTCTGGACAAAACGGTCGATGTCCTCCTCCGTATTGTAGAACGCAAAGCTGGCACGCGCTGTTGCAAATACACCCAGATGTTTTAAAAGCGGCTGGGCGCAATGGTGGCCTGCGCGCACATTGACATTTGCGGCATCCAGAATCGACGCGATATCGTGCGGATGTACGCCGTCCACGGTAAAGCTGATAATTCCGTTGTGCTCTTTCGGCTTATCGCTTCCCTGGATATGAACGCCCGGAATCTGCCGCATCGCCGTCATTGCCCGTGTTGTCAGCAGCTCCTCGCGCTTCTGCACCTCGTCAAATCCGATGTTCATCAGATAATCGATCGCCGCCTGTAAGCCGACCGCACCGCCGCCATTGACGGTACCGGCTTCGAATTTGTGCGGCAGTTCGGCAAAGACTGCCGATTCCCGGCTGACCGAATCGATCATCTCGCCGCCCGTCAGGAACGGCGGCATCGCATCCAGAAGAGCTTCTTTTCCGTACAGGACGCCGATTCCCATCGGTGCCATCAGCTTGTGACCGGAAAATACAAGGAAATCTGCATCCAGTGCCTGCACATCCACCGGAATATGAGGGGCGCTCTGTGCCGCATCGATGACGATGACACCGCCTTTTTCATGCACCAGTTTCGTCAGCTTCTCTACCGGATTTCTGCGGCCAAGGACATTGGAAATCTGCGGCATCGCTGCGATCTTTGTCTTTTCTGTCACCAGGGCTTCCATATCTTCATCCCGGTAGGAACCATCCGGCTGACATTCCAGATAAACGAGCTTCGCGCCTGTCTGTCTGGATACCATCTGCCATGGCAGGATATTGCTGTGGTGGTTATCAATGCTGATTAAGATCTCATCGCCTGCTTTCAGACTAGTTAAACCATAGCTGTACGCGATCAAATTCAGACTTTCGGTGCTGTTGCGTGTAAACACGACCTCGCTCGTCTTTCCAGCATTGATAAATTCCCGCACGCGCTCTCTTGCCGCTTCATATGCCTCCGTCGCCTCGATTCCCAGCTCATAGAGCCCGCGGAGCGGATTGGCATTTTTCTTTGTATAGAAATCTTCCACTGCCTTTAATACCGCCTCCGGGCGCTGTGCCGTTGCCGCATTGTCCAGATATGCGATATCCGAACCCGCAAGCAGGGGAAAATCTTTCTTGTAATCTGTCATGTTCTGTTCCTTCTTATATATTTGTTTGTATACTTGCTGCAAAAACAAACCGCAGCCAACTTACAGTTTTTTCATTTTATTATCGCTTCTGGTTCATGAACTCCTGAGCCTGCTTCTGTACTGCCTCGTCAGCTACCAGCTCATTCAGCGCGTCGATTCTCGCCCGCGCTACCATGCGCTCAGCTTCCTCTCTCGACAGTCCGCGGGAGCACAGATAAAACAGCGTTGCATCGTCCAGATCGCCCATCGAAGCGCCGTGATTTCCTTCGACATCTTCTTCCGCACACAGAATCAGCGGAATCGTCTGGTTTACGATGTCATCGCCGAGCAGCAGCACATCCTCGCGCTCAGTTCCCTTTGCCCCGGCGCATCCCGGCACGAAATCGATCGTTCCGCGGAACAGCTTGGAGGAACCGTCCTGCAAAACGCCAGAGACTTCCATCATACTCTCTGTCTTTTTGCCGCGGTGGCGTACTGTATAGTTCATATCCAGCTTCTGGTTTACACTGGTGTAATAGCCGATCTTCGCGTCAAATGCGCTCTTTTTTCCTTCCAGCTCGGTCAGGCAGCCCGCGTAGACCTTGCCTGCGCCCAGCTCCAGTTTCAAAAGCTCAAATGTGGCATTTTCTCCGCAGGACGCACCGATATCACTCAGGCAGGTATATCCGGCGCCGAGAAGCTGCACTTCCTGAAGCTGTACCTTTGCATTCTTTTCCGCATGGACCTTTACCTGGAACGAGGATGTTCCCTGTGCGTCCTCCCCGGAGCGGAATACGATCAGCACCTTTAAGCGGCTGTTTTCCTTTGCATCCAGAAAGAGGCGGTTCTGGTAACTGCCGTTTTTATAATCGACGCAGAGAACCGTCCATTCTGTATTTTCATTCTGCAGCACAGCTGCCGCTTCCGCTGTCAGCCGGTAGATACTTCCCGCACCGGCATTTTCTTCTGCAACAGCCGTTCCATTTACAGTGTCCGTTCTATTTGCGCCAGCCGTTCCGCATTCCGCCGCCATTGCATCGTACTCGCGTCCCATGCCGGTCTGGATCTCGTCCCACTCTTTTCCGGAGATTTCTTTTTCCCAGGTCACACCTGCTGCCAGGCGCTCCGGTTTTATCAAAACACTTTCCTCCGGCCACTCAATCTGTATCTGGCTTTCGTTCATTCCCAGCCGGTTCCAGGTTCGGGTTGGAAGAATGTTTACTATCATTTCTTTCTGTCCCATTGTTTCCTCCTGTCGTTACCATTCATGCACTTGCATGCCCCGCAGCAGAATCTGTTATTTCAAAATCCCCGCTGCAAACAGTAACCATCTATTATCCGATACTGCCTTTCATCTCAAGCTGAATCAGGTTATTCATCTCAACCGCGTACTCAAGCGGCAGCTCCTTCGATACATCATCCGCAAATCCGCTGACGATCATTGCGCGCGCGTCCTCCTCGCTGATGCCGCGTGACATCAGATAGAAAACAGCCTCGTCGCTGATCCGTCCAATCTTTGCCTCATGGCCGACGTTCGCATCGCGGGTCCGGATATCCATCGCCGGGACCGTATCGGAACGTGAAATATCATCCAGCATCAGGGACTGGCAGGAAACCGATGCCTTAGAACCAGATGCCTGTTTTCCAATCTGCACGCTGCTTCGGAACGTACTGATACCGCCGTCCTTGGAAATAGATTTCGTATTAATATAGGAAGAAGTCCGTTTGCCCGTGTGGACTACCTTCGCACCGGTATCGAGGTTCTGACCTTCTCCGGCAAAAGTAATGCCGGTAAATTCCATCTTTGAATCGTCACCCTTTAAAATACTCATCGGGTACAGATACGATACATGGGAACCAAAGGAACCCGATACCCACTCGATCGTGCCCCCCTCTTCCACAATCGCGCGCTTGGTGTTCAAATTGTACATATTTTTCGACCAGTTCTCGATCGTCGAATAGCGGAGTTTCGCATTTTTGCCGACGTACAGCTCAACACAGCCCGCATGCAGGTTTGCTACGTTATATTTCGGCGCAGAACAGCCCTCGATGAAATGCAGATATGCCCCCTCATCAACGATGATCAGAGTATGTTCAAACTGTCCGGCTCCCGGTGCATTGAGTCGAAAATAGGACTGAAGCGGGATCGTAACCGACACGCCCTTTGGCACGTACACAAAAGATCCGCCGGACCAGACCGCCCCGTGCAGCGCTGCAAACTTATGTTCCTGCGGTTTGACCAGATGCATAAAATGCGTCCGGATCATTTCCGCATATTCGCCGTGCATCGCACTCTCCAGATCGGTGTAGACAACGCCCTGCGCCGCTACCTCTGCGCGCACGTTATGATATACTAACTCCGAGTCATACTGGGCGCCCACGCCTGCCAGCGATTTCTGCTCCGCCTGCGGGATTCCCAGACGTTCAAAGGTATCTTTGATGTCCTTCGGAACCTCTGACCATTTGGCACTCATCTTGGATTTCGGACGGACATAGGTTACGATGTTATCCATGTCCAGATCCTCGATATCCGGTCCCCAGTTCGGAACCTGCAGGGAATTGTAAATCTGTAAGGACTGCAGACGGAACTGCTGCATCCATGCCGGGTCATTTTTCTCCTTAGAAATCTTCTCAACGATCTCCGGGGTCAGACCCGCTTTTACTTTATATGCGTCATTTTCTTTGTCTTTTATATCGTAGACGCTGCGATCAATGTCATCTACATACGTTTTTTCTTTCATGTTTGATGCCTCCATATTACCCGTGCTGATTCGTTATTACTGTCGCGTTATCCTGCAGCACCTTCGATTCCAAAAATGCCTGCCTGCGAACAGTAACGATTAGTTCCGGGTGTCTGCCACACCCGCCTCACGGATAAAGGATTCGTAGCCTTCCTGGTTGATCTTATCAACTAGGGAGCCGTCACCGGTTGCCACGATCTTTCCATCTACCATGATGTGCGTATAGTCAACATGCAGTGCATCGAGAATCCGGGTGCTGTGCGTGATAATAAGAAGCGCGCCGTTCTGGTTCTTCTGGTACTCTTCCACACCCTTAGAAACCAGACGGACTGCATCAACATCCAGACCAGAGTCTGTCTCATCGAGGATTGCCAGGCTCGGATTTAAGAGCATCAGCTGTAAAATCTCAGATTTTTTCTTCTCACCGCCGGAAAAGCCCACGTTTAAGCTTCTCTGTGCATACGATTCATCCATCTGGAGAATGTCCATCGCCTTTTTGAGCTGTTTATGAAATTCCCAGATCTTTAAGTTCTTGCCAGTCTGCTGGCGCATCGCGCTACGCAGGAAACTTTCCAGCGAAAGTCCCGGTACCTCCAGCGGCTCCTGGAAGGACAGGAACATACCGGCTTTGGAACGCTTGTCCGTGGACTCATGTGTGATATCCTCACCCTTAAATAAGATCTGACCACCCGTGATCTGGTATCTCGGGTTTCCCATCAGGACGTTTCCGAGCGTCGATTTGCCCGCGCCGTTTGGTCCCATCAGGACATGTACCTCTCCTGCGCCGACGCTCAAATCAACGCCGTGCAGGATCTCTTTTTCTTCTATATTTGCTTTTATCTGATTTACTTCTAACACTTTTTCTGCCATAAAGCACTCCATTTCCGGGACCGGCTGAGACATTCATGCTCGGTCTGTCTGATCTGTGACAGCCGCCTCGTCACGAAAGCGGTTATCCCTCTTAGCAAACGTCCATCTCTCTGGTTCCTTTTTTCTATAATGAATCTGGCTGTTCAGACGGTCAGATTACCCTATGGCTATTATAGGTATTTATTTCCGGATTGTAAACCCTCATTTTTCACAAAACAAGAAAGATTCTTATTATATTATTGAGACTTTTTCTCGTTTATTATTGAGTCAGCATCATCCACCCCCAATACACAACCCCTAATCCCCACGAACTCAGAATCCCATACAGGATCACCGGACCCGCGATTGTAAATATTTTGCATCCAACACCAAATACCTGCCCTTCCGCCTTGTATTCCAGCGCCGGGGATGCAACTGAATTGGCGAATCCGGTGATCGGAACCAGCACACCAGCCCCAAAAACACGCGCCAGCTTCTGGAATACATTTGCCCCTGTCAGGATAACGCTGAGCAGAATCAGTCCCAGCATCGTCCAGAGCGCCGCCGTTTTCTCCTCCATGCCTGTCTGAACCAGACAATTTGTGCTGATCTGCGCCGCCAGGCAGATCAGCCCGCCGGAAATGCCCGCCATCAACACATTTTTCCATGTACTGTGGACGGGCGTAACCGATTTGACATATGCTTCATATTGATCTTTTCTGGCTTCCATGGTTTCTCCTCTCTTCTACTGTCTTCCAATTCCATGTAAGAAATAATACAGCGAACCCGCACATTTCCCCGCCGCAATCGCGAGAAGCAGATATGGCAGCCCCACTGCCAGACGCAGGCGGCGGCTCAGCACCGGCAGGGCTTTCAATGTCTCTGCCAGCGACATGACGAGGCAGCCTACAAAAATACCACAGGAAAGTCCCGCAACCGCTAGAAGCAGCTGTCCGGAGACATTTCCAAACATCACCAGAAATCCAGCACCAGCTCCCGTTCTGCCACCGCCTTCTGCTGCCCTCTGCCACAACTCTGCCTCCGGCATTGCCGCTGGCCACGCTATTCTCAGAAAACTCCCGGTCAGCTGTTTCACTTTCTCTGTAAATAAATCCACCACATTTCCAAACAATCCCCCCAGCGCGATAATCGTCTCATACAAGAAGATTTTCCCCTTCGACGCCGTCGCCGTCTTTCCAATCAGGCGCGGATAAACGCCGATGACCACCAGAAAGGCGTAGACTCCTGCTGCCACCGTGCTTCCCGCCGCCAGCCCCGCCAGCAAAAGCATCGCTTCTTTAAGAAACATCGATGTCATCCTCCTTCCGCTCCTCGTTCTGAATCAGCGTTTTATTGACATTTTCCTCATACAGGCGCATTTCTACCTCCAGCGGCGTCGGATCGAGACTGAATTTCCACGAAGTAAAATGGTTAAAAAACAGCAAAATCCCCACCGGAAGCCCGATCGAATAACCGACCTCCAACGCCGTTGTTCCGTCCGACGCCTGCCCCGTCGTGATCTCATATATTTTCCTGAATACATCCAGCACGTTTGCATCGTTGTTGAATGTCATGATCGCAAATGCCGCCCCGAAAAAGCAAATCAGGCAGACGAACAGCGTCTTGCACCACTGCCAGACAAGCGCCTGACGGCGCGGCGGCTGATAATGAATGACATAGTCCGTCTCCCCCAGATTCTGCACCGATGTCCCCGGAATTTCCCGTTCAATCTGCTGGATAATCTCCATGACGTTTCCAACCAGACGGCTTTCGCGCTGTTTCCCGCCGCCGCGGATCCTCTTCACGATCATCGCACGGCAGCGGCTTTCCACGCTTTTTTCACTGCAATAAACTTCTCCCAGGCTTGCAAGCGGTACATTTTTCTCATGTACCTGCGTGATCTGGCTGAGTTTCAGATAGACCGTCTGTGTCATAATGCTGCCTTCTCCGTCTGTGCCTCCGGTCTCAAAAATGCCTCCGCGCTGTCCCCAGAATGCTGTACGAAGGTTCCATCAATGTAGACGCTGTCCCGCCCCACTGCCATCAGACAGAGACAGAGCGCTGCCACAATCAGAATCATGCATCCGACCCAGACACAGATTCCCATCTTTTTTTTCATTGTCACTTTCACATTTCCCGTCATTTTTTTCCATCCTTCCTGTGTATTCTGAAAACTCTAAAAGTTCCTGCATCCAGTAGTATGGCTGTCTTTCAATGAAGTATGCACATTCATATATTCTGAATTATGAGCCTGTCTTTTTCTCATGTTTCTTCCAACTTTGCGCGCATCTGCCCTAATATTTTCCGTTCGATCCGCGACACCTGTACTTGTGAAATGCCGAGCTGCGCCGCGATCTGAGTCTGTGTCTGATCATAAAAATAGTGCCGCACAATGATCTCCCGCTGCCGTCCATTGAGCATTTTCAGCAAATCTCCCAAAAGCATCCGGTCAAGCAGAACCTCATTCTCCGCTGTCTCCCCAGCAATCCGGTCCTGAAGCAGAAGACCAGTTTCTTCCCCGGCGCTGGCTGGTGCAGAGAGCGATTCAACCGGACTGTCCGCCGCCATCGATGCGGCAGCTTCCTCACAGCTCACTCCAATCTGCGCCGCCAGCTCTTCCAGCGTCGGCTCCCGCCCAAGCGCCGTGCAGAGCGCTTCCCGCGCTGCCCGGAGCCGCTGGTTTTGCTCTTTGATGGAACGGCTGACCTTGATGATCCCGTCATCCCGGAGAAAACGTTTGATCTCCCCCGCAATCATCGGCACCGCATACGTCGAAAAACGCACCTCATATGATAGGTCAAACTTATCAATCGCCTTCAACAGCCCGATACTTCCGATCTGAAATAAGTCCTCCGTCTCACACCCCCGCCCCGCAAAGCGGCGGACGATGCTCCATACAAGCCCCAGATTGTCTTTTACCAGCGCCTCCCGCGCCGTCTTATCGCCCTGGTGTGCCCGTTTGATCTGCTCGATGGTTTTATCCATAGAACTCCGCCGTTTCTTTTTCTTCCTGTTCTTTATTCATATATTCCCTTCCAATTCGCTTTTTCATCGTCACACACGTTCCGCAGCCCACCTTGGACTCCACCTCGACCTCATCCATAAACGCTTCCATAAACGAAAAGCCCATCCCTGAGCGCTCGCCGGTCGTGTCTGTCGTATACATCGGCTCCATCGCCTTTTCCACATCTAGGATTCCTTTTCCCTCATCCCGGACCGAAATTATCAGTTCTTCTCCCTCAATCCGCGCTTCTATGTAAATAATTCCGATTTCATCGCTATACCCATGAATCACCGCATTTGTCACCGCCTCCGAGACCGCCGTTTTCACATCCTCCAGCTCTTCCATCGTCGGATTCATCCGGCTCATAAAGACTGCCGCTGTGACACGGGCAAACTCCTCGTTCGATGAATGGCTGTCTATCTCCAGGTGCATCCACGTGCCATTCTTCTCTGCTTGTCTCTGTTCATTCTGTTTAAATTTTCTGTATTCTTCTGAATCTTTTATTTTTTTAAGTTTTCCTTTCACTTCCGTTTCTGATACAGATATATCATCCGCATACATATTCATCTCTCCTTTAATGTCTCCCATCCAGTGCCTCCTCTCTCGTCCGGTACGACTGCACCAAACGATACACGCCGCCGATCCGCAAAATCCGGCGCATCCGCTCGCCTGCCCCGTACACCGCCACCGTGCCGCTGCTACCCTCCATCTGCTTATACCGGTTGAGAATTACACCGATCCCGGAACTATCCATAAATTCCGTCCCTGAAAAATCAAAAATAATCCGGTTAATATAATTTTCCGCCAGAAGCAGGTCTGTTTCATATTTGAGTGTCAGGCAGTTATGATGATCTACCTCCTTCGGCAGATGAATCACCAGCGCCGAATCGATTGCTTCGTATGTAAACATATTTCGTTCCATATCAGGATTCCCCCTTTTTCGATTTTTTATGCAGCCTTTTCCTATATACCTAAAAAGAATGTGCTTTGGCACATTCGGGCGTCTCGCGCGGTCGCTTGCGACATGTTTCTGCTTCGCGCGAGTGCGCATCCTCGCGGAGCGTTTTTTGTTTCATAGGACATGATTTCCTAGGAAAGCAAAAAGCACCGTAAAGTTTTTATCTTTACAGTGCTTTTCTTCTTAATTATCTGTCGTATTATATTTGTACTTACTGCGCCGCCTGCGTCTCCGCTCCGCTGCCTGCTGCCGTTTCATCCGCCGCAGTCTCTCCCTGACTGATGATGGACTGACCTGGAACTGCAGCCTGCTGGTTATCCGGCGCAAGCTCGGCGAGCTGCTGTCTTGCCTTGTCCGCCTGCTCGGAATCCGCATACTGGGTCACAATCTGCGTAAACATTTCGACCGCCTTGTCTGTCTCGCCCTGTGCCCGGTAAATCATACCCATGCTGAAGATAACCTTCGGGTTTGCCGGACGGATCGCCAGACAGGTCTGGTAATCTGCCAGTGCTTCCGCCATACGGCCTGCCGACCACATCGTGTATGCCAGATCCTCCAGCGTCTGGTAGCCGTTTGTCTCGATGTCCTGCTTTACCCCGTTGGCAATGGAAACGACCGTCTCGTCCGTAAATAACGACGGATCAAAGCCCTCATAATAGGTAACCGCCTCTGCCAGGTTATTGTTGCGGTATGCCTGCAGCATTTTGACGAGCTTCGCATACTGGTTCAGAACGCTGTCATTGCTGTTGAGCATCGTATCCAGCTTGTTCTCCGCCTCTTCTTTGTCCTTTTTCGAGGTCTCAATGCTCTCATTTAAACTGTCAATCTCTTCATTTTTCTGATTGAGCTGCTCGTTGTACTGGAGCATTTCCTGCGTATGTGCATTATTTGCCTGCTTAATCTTGGCTGGCATCACCAGGAAAAAGATAACTGCCGCGCCCAAAAGCAGTCCAGCGCCGATATTGAGTACCGACTGCAGTCCCGTATTCTCCTTGTACGTCGGCGGCATAATGACATCATCATCCTGCATCTGGCGGTGGGAAAATGCGTTTTTCAACTTTCTCCGCTCGATATCCGCCTTGCCGGTATGTTCCTTAACAATCTCCATATACCAGTTCGCCTTGGGATTGTTTTTATCAATCTTGAGTACCTTATACAGGGATTTGCCCGCTTTCGTATAATCCTCATGACTAATATGCAAAAGAGCCAACAGAAGATGTGCTTTTACAAATCTCGGATTAGCTTCTACAACTCTTGTAAGCTGTAAGGTCGCCAGATCGTCGCTTCCGGTCTGCGCCTGCAGAAGCGCCTGATTATATTTCTGAATCGTCGCGCTCGCCTGATCCAAACGATCCTGCTTGCGCTGAATCTGGTCTAAATAATAATCAGCCCGGTTATCCTGCTCCCTAAAGTTCATGCTGATAACCCACTGCACCAGCGCCTCCGACACCTCACCCATCTCATAATAGATAAGTCCGAGAAGATTTCTGGCATCAATATGATACTTGTTCAGGTTCAGGCATTTTTTCAGATACTCGACCGCCCCTGTTAAATCCCGTCTCTTTGCCCGTTCCAGCCCGGCATTGTAAAAGCTGTTGGAAATCAGGCGAATTTTTCTTGTTCGATCCATCATGTCCGCCTATTCCTTCATATGTTTTAAAAGTTCCATCATAATATCCGACATATCTGTCAGGTCACTCTTCACGATCGCCTCGCCGACCTCCTCGACCTCCAGACTCGGTTTAAAATGTTCGATTTCTTCCTCGAAATTGATTGTCATTCCTTCGCCACTCATGTTTTTCCTCCAGAGTTTCTTCCTTTTATTACATGGATATACATTCCCGCTAATCTTACACCATTCTGGCGGTGCTGTCAAATCCAGTTCGGGAAATCTTTTTCTCCAGCTCTCCGATTAAATACAAAGAACCCACACAGAAGCAGGTATCCTCCGGACGTTTTTCCTGAACCAGTGTCTGATAAGCTGTTTTTACATCTGGTATACTTTGAACCTCACAGCCATCTGCCACCCGGTGTGCTGCTTTTTCCATCGCCTCCATCGGAAGTGCCCGCGATGTATATAAATGAGTCAGCACCAATCGATCCGGCTTCAGTTTCCGCATCAGTGTTTCCAGCATCGATTCATAATTTTTATCTGAAACGGCTGCAAACAGCAGAAAAATCCGACCATCTTTCCCGGACTCTTCTCTTCTGCGCGCTGCCACCTCTGCCGCCGCGCCCACAAACGCACGGATTCCGCCCTCATTGTGAGCGCCATCCAGATAAACTCCGTCCTGGATCTCCTCCATGCGTCCGTGCCATACCGCATTCCGGATGCCCGCTGCCGCTGTCTCCCCGTCCACTGCAAGAAGCCGTGCCGCCTGGTAAGCGATGCAGGCGTTGA
This sequence comes from Clostridium fessum, assembly GCF_027698965.1. Taxonomy (NCBI): domain Bacteria; kingdom Bacillati; phylum Bacillota; class Clostridia; order Eubacteriales; family Clostridiaceae; genus Clostridium; species Clostridium fessum. Next base: position 15,303 of record NZ_JAQEQF010000011.1, on the reverse strand, counting down.
CCGCCTGATATTCCGCTTCGAAGGGAATAAACAGACGCTGGCTTTTCTCTTTTATCATCAGGCTCATCCCGCCATGTCCCCGCCGAAGATCCGTATACACTGCCGGGCTGATCGGATATGCCGGACAGGAAAGTTCCGCCGCCCGATTTCTGATAACTGCCGAAGCCGCCGCATCCGTATCATCGTACACCACCGGCATATTTTTTTTCAGGATTCCCGCCTTTTCGCCCGCGATCTGTGTCACCGTGCCGCCCAGGTATTCCATATGGTCAAGGCTGATTGAAGTGATGACCGTAAGCGCTGGATGCTCGATGCAGTTCGTTGCATCCAGCCGTCCGCCGAGCCCCGTTTCCAGAATCACATACTCCGGCTTTTTCCGGCGCACCATCCACATGAACATCAAAAACAGATATTCAAAATACGTCGGACGCCCCAGTCCTTCCTGCTCAAAATGAACATATGATGCCTTAACCGCCTCAAATGCCTCCAGGAACAGTGCATCGTCTGCTTCCTGTCCATCAAAAGAAAAACGCTCCGTCACGCGCACCAGATGAGGAGACGTAAACCGCGCCGTCCGCTTCCCGGCTTTCTGCAAAACCGCATCGAGAAACGAGCAGACCGACCCTTTCCCATTCGTTCCGGCCACATGTACGATTCTTTCCTCCTGCGGCAATGCATTCAGGTATGAAAGCATCCTGCGAAGCCCCTCCGCCGTATGTTTTTCACTGGTAAATTTCGGTATCTCATTCAGATATGCATCTGCCGCTTCTACCGTCCATTCTTCTTGTTTCATGGCATGAAATATCCTTTCCTGGCAAACGGAAGCGGCAGTACGAACTCTGCCGTCTGCCGCCTTGTCTTTTGTATGTTATTATTTTATATCATTTGCGGAGATCGTGCAAGTGGTTATATGGAATAAAGACTGTACCTTCTTGTGTAATAGTAACTGTTCACAGGCAATGGAGAATTCCAAGGTATTTCCTATTATGCAAGAAACCCCTCTTGATAATCAAGAGGGGTTCCACTCATCAGCTCCCTGCCGGACTTGAACCGGCGACCTACGCATTACGAATGCGTCGCTCTACCAACTGAGCCAAGGAAGCATTTTAATTTGAAAAATGCTCTGGAAAACCCAAAGCAACTTTCGATGACCTGTCCGGGAATCGAACCCGGGTTTACGCCGTGAGAGGGCGTCGTCTTGACCGCTTGACCAACAGGCCGTATGTTTTATAATAGAATCGAGGCGACGTGATTCGAACACGCGACCTCTGCGTCCCGAACGCAGCGCTCTACCAAACTGAGCCACGCCTCGATTACATGACGTAGTATAATATAAATCCAGGAGAATGTCAACACTTTTTTTGAAGAATTTTTAAAAATATTTATTATGTTTAATATTTCGCTATAGTTGCTTGTGTTTGCTCAATTCAATAAATTTATATTTACTTCATCAGCTTCTGAATCGTCTTGCACAGCTCCTCAACCGCTTCTTCCCCATTTCCCGCCTCTATATCATCGACCACACAGGTTTTGATATGGTTGGACAGCAGGACTTTGGAAAAACTGTTCAGCGCCGCCTGAACCGCTGATACCTGGTTTAATATATCGACGCAGTATCGCTCGTCTTCCACCATCGCCTTCACACCGCGCACCTGTCCCTCGATCCGGTTTAAACGTTTCAGCAGATCTTTTTCTTCGGTCAGGTTTCTGTGTTTGTGGCGTTCCGTCTCTCCTCCCTGACAGACCTGCGCTTGTGATTCACATTTACAACAGCCCATGCTTTTCTCCTATCTTTTATCAAAATGCTGCGAAATGGCATATTAATTCCACCATTTCGCAGCTTTTTTCATCCTACTGAATCGAGTCCACCTTATAATCCTGTGCCTCAACCGCCTCTTTCAACGTATCGTCCGCCACATCCGCACTCATGCTTACGACCGCGGTTCCTTTCTCATGGCTGACCTCTGCGCTCTCCACGCCTGCCAGTGCCTCCAACGCCTTCTTTACGCGTGCCTCACAGTGTCCACACATCATTCCTTCGATATTCATTGTCTTTGTCATCGTTATTCCCTCCATATTTATATGATTTTTTTGATTCTCACTTTTTTGCATTTCTTTTGAAACAGTTTCATTTCCATTTGCTGTTTGCCCAATTGACCGGGTGTCTTCTGCCCCCATCCTAACTGCACCTGCGTTTTCTGCCTTTTCTCCGCCTTTATTAGCAGCCTTCTCAGCCCTCTTCCGCATCGGATGATCCTTCGATGCATCGTGCATCTTAAACAGATTCAGCCGCAGCGCGTTCGTCACTACGCAGAAGCTGGATAAGCTCATCGCTGCAGCGCCGAACATCGGATTTAATTTCCATCCAAAGATAGGATACCACAAACCGGCTGCAAGTGGAATACCCACAACATTGTAAAAGAATGCCCAGAACAGGTTTTCGTGAATATTTCGAAGCGTCGCACGGCTTAGACGGATTGCCGCCGGAACATCACTCAAACGGCTCTTCATCAACACCACATCCGCGGCATCAATCGCGATATCTGTACCAGCTCCGATCGCGATACCTATATCGGCACGCGTGAGCGCCGGGGCATCATTGATACCATCACCGACCATTGCCACCTTACCCTGTTCTTTCAGGCTGCGGATGACACTCTCTTTCCCATCCGGAAGTACTCCGGCAATGACTTCATCCACACCAGCCTGTGCCCCAATCGCACGGGCGGTCCGCTCATTATCTCCGGTCAGCATAACCACACGGATTCCCATGTTCTGCAGTTCCTTGACCGCCTGCGGGCTGTCTTCCTTGATGACATCTGCCACGGCAATCATACCAGCCAGACGACCATTTTTCATAAAGCACAGCGGCGTCTTGCCTTCCGATGCCAGACGCTCAAAGGATGCCTGTTCCTGTGCGGACACCGTCGTATGTCCGCTGATATAGGAAAAACTTCCGCCTGCCAGTGAAGCGCCGTCTAACGTACCGGAAAGTCCATTACCCGGCAGCGCCTGGAAATCAGCCGCCTCCGGCGCATCAATCTGCTGTTCTTTTGCATAGAGAAGAACAGCTTTCGCCAATGGGTGCTCACTCTTCTTTTCCAGGGAAAGCGCCAGACTTACCAGCTCCTTCTCAGTCACACCTCCAGACGGGATGACGTCGGTCACACGCGGCTCGCCGCTGGTGATCGTACCCGTCTTATCAAGCGCTACAATGTCCATTTTTCCGGTTTCTTCCAGCGAAACAGCTGTCTTGAACAAGATTCCGTTTTTCGCGCCCATGCCGTTGCCGACCATAATCGCAACCGGCGTAGCCAGTCCCAGTGCACACGGGCAGCTGATAACCAGTACGGAAATACCTCGCGCCAGTGCGAATCCAAACGTCTGTCCTGCCAACAGCCAGATAATCGTTGTCACCACTGCGATCGTGATAACCGCCGGGACAAACACGCCGGAAACCCGATCTGCAATCTTGGCGATCGGCGCTTTCGTCGCCGCCGCGTCGCTGACCATGCGGATGATCTGCGACAGGGAGGTATCTTCACCGACTCTGGTCGCCTCACAGCGCAGATAACCAGACTGGTTGACCGTTGCCGCCGAAACCGGGTCACCCTGTGCCTTATCCACCGGAATACTCTCGCCGGTCAGTGCTGCCTCGTTGACCGCGCTTGTTCCTTCCAGGACCACACCGTCCACCGGGATATTTTCACCTGAGCGTACAACAAATACATTACCCTTCTTTACCTCGTCAATCGGAACCTTTGTTTCCACTCCATCCCGGATGATAACAGCTGTCTTCGGTGCCAGTTTCATCAGTCCCTTTAAGGCATCCGTCGTTTTTCCCTTGGAACGCGCCTCCAGCATTTTTCCGACTGTGATCAGCGCCAGAATCATTGCCGCCGACTCAAAGTAAAATTCATGCATGTAGGACATGACTGCCGTGTCGTTGCCCTTTAACTGGGCGTCCGTCATCGCAAACAACGCATATGTGCTGTAGATAAACGACGCGCCGGAACCAAGTGCTACCAACGTGTCCATGTTCGGGGCGCGGTGTAAAAGTCCCTTGAAACCGCTGATAAAGAATTTCTGGTTAATCACCATGATAATTCCGGCCAAAAGGAGCTGCAAAAGTCCCATCGCCACATGGTTGCCATCCATAAAGTGCGGCAGCGGCCAGCCCCACATCATATGTCCCATCGACATATACATAAGGACTGCTAAGAATCCCAGCGATGCGATCAGACGGTGTTTTAAGACCGGCGTCTCCCGATCTTTTAAGGCGTCCTCTGCCTCCGACGCGCTCTGCGCCTGCGCTGCAGTGCCCTGTCCTTTCAGGGATGCGCCATATCCGGCATCTTCCACCGCATGAATCACGGTCTCCGGGGGCACATCGCCCTCGACGCCCATCGAATTTGTCAGCAGACTGACCGAGCATGCCGTGACACCCGGCACTTTCGATACTGCCTTTTCAACCCGGCTGCTGCATGCCGCGCAGCTCATGCCGGTTACTGTATATTGCTTCATGGTCTCCTCCTATCTCTTAACTGCCTTTATAATATACCCCCATAGGGTATATGTCAACCCCAATTTCATTTATGATCTCTTTTTCTCAACAAAATAATAATGGACGCAAAAAGACTCTGTCCGGAGAATTTCCCCTTACAGAGTCTTTTATACATTCGCATCCATGCCGCCCTTTTGCGGGCATAGACATTATTCCATTTTTATCTGCGCATCATCCAAACAGCACGCCCAGCACGCCGTAGGACAGAATCGACATAATCACCGTCGCCAGCGCGATACCGACTAAAATCGCGCCAAATGCCTTGCCAAATTTCATGTGGAGCAGGGATGCCACCAGCGCGCCTGTCCATGCGCCGGTTCCCGGAAGCGGGATGCCGACAAAGAGCATCAGCCCCCAGAACTCATATTTCTCGATCTGCCCTTTTTTGCTCATCGCTTTGCGTTCCAGCCACAGCGCAATACCACGGAAACACGGAACCTTCTTCATCCACTCCAGCACATGGCGGATCAGAAGCAGGATAAACGGGATCGGCAGGATATTTCCCACGATACAGATCGGGATCGCCCGCAGGATCGGCACGTTTAAGAGTGCCGGTGACGCAGCCAGAAGCCCTCCTCGAAGTTCCAGAATCGGAATCATCGAGATAATGAAGATAATTGCCTCCTTCGATATGACTCCGGATAAATTAGCTGTAAACCATTGTACCAGTGAATCCATAAATTATGCCTGCTCCCCGCTGTTATTTTCATTCTGTGCCGCAGTATCGGTGGTGTTCTCCGAAACAGAGTCCGAAGCATCCGCGGAATCCGCGTCTGGGCCAGCCGTGCCTTCTGTTTCTGCGTTGTCAACCGCCTTACCTGCTGCAGTTTCATCCTTCTCTTCAAAGATAGTCTCCTGCATCTCCTCCGGTTCTTCCGGCTCATGCACATCTGCAGATGTAGTCGAATCCATCGGCGCACCGCACCGGCTGCAGAATGCCGCATTTTTCTCCACCTTTGCGCCGCACTCCGCGCAGACTCTTGTGCCCTCTAACTCGGCAATCTCATCCTCCAGGGACGCAATCTTCACAAGCCCTGCCTGGATAGTGTGGAACTCATCTGCAAATTTCCCTTCCAGCTCGCCCTCATGTCTGTCATAGTATGCTTTTCCCAGTGTGATATATGCCTTATTAATCTTATCTTTCTCGGCGGACAACTTCGATTTCAGCTGTAATACGCCTGTAATGTCCTTTACCCGGTTCGCAGCTTCCTTGCTCTTATCGCTGATCACCTTTCCAAGCTCATCGAAAAATGCCATATTTCTTCCTCCTCTGCGGGATATGTACGCCTCAAATTTTGTTCTGCCTGATGGGACAGCGCATCGCTGTTCTAAATCCAAAGGCAGGTTCATGCAAAACCAAGGCATCTGATATTTTCTCATAACGATTCAGCCGGTTTTTGCATCAAATACATAAACCGGCTGAACCGCTACGTTTCTCCTTATTTTAGCCCCTACGGGGGAGAAAGTCAATCTTTTGCATCCCTGAATCAACTCCAGGCAGCTTTTTTAATACGCAAACACCCGGTTCAGCCGCATCAATTCCGGTGTCAGGCCGAAGGTCGATTTCACAAACTCCGGAACCTTGCCATAGCGGAACGAGCGCTGGTAGATGCCATACTGACCCGATTCATCCATTTCATAGTCCGCCACATATTCCCCATCATACAGGGCATTCTGACCGGCATCCACCGTATATGTCTGGCCTATCTCATTTTCCTCCATTGAATTTACCGAATCCCTCAAATCATCCTCTGAAACTGCCCCTGTGTCCTCTGTACCGGACACATATACTGCAATATTGATCCCCTGATATGCCTCCGCCATTTGATTGATCTGCACCATATCATCCGAAGCGGAGTTTGCAAGAATTTCTGCAATCTGTTCCGGATCTGTAATCGTCACCTCGCGTCTGCTGTTATTCTGAAGATACTCCCGCTGGCGTTTTCCAAGCTCTGTATCTGCCGGTGCCAGCTGATCCTCCGGAATCTTGCCGCCTTGATACTGAAGCACGATTTTTTCTGTATTTTCCGGCGTCACCTTGCTGCCGACCTCGGTACCACACTGTTTCAGAATCGCGATCGTCTCCTGGAAGGACGGATAAATCGGGTAATAATCAAACTGGTTAAATGTGTCATAATAGCCGCCATTTTTACGAATCACATCAATCATCGCCTGCATCTCATTTGTCTTAAACTGAATCTCCGCGATCGGCATCTCCTCCCGGCGCATATCCGGCGTCAGAGCCATCAGCTCTTTCTGGTATGCAGCAAGAAGCGCCGCCTTCGTCTGCTCATCCGGAAGCTTCACATGGCTGCAGTCATCTTCCTCTTTGTAATTGATGCCTGCGGCATCGTCTGCCTGTAGGGACAGCACCGGGTACATTCCCAGTTTATAGCTCTGATTTTCATAAATGGAATCTAGCTGTTCCCGCAGCTCCGTTACATTGATCGTGCGGTAATTACGGTAAACGGTTTTTCCATTGTTCAGATGCCAGGACAGCACGATCGAATCATAGCGTGAATCCAGATCCGTCTCACTCATCCAATCCTGTCCGCCGTTCAAATGCTTCCGCTGTCTGGAAGCTGTCTCGATGCCCTGCGCGCCAATTTCCCGCAGGACACGGATTCCATCCTCATCCGAGATCTGCATTTTATCTGCCACATCTCCCTGGGACGCCCATTCCATTCCAACACTGTAGCCATCCCTATACATTCTCGGAGTCACATGGTAAGCCCCTGCCGCATTGTTGTCCAGCGCATCACAGTAAATACCCGCGTATGCAACCTTGTCAGCATCCGGCAGATAGCTGTCATATCCTGCCACATCCAGGCGGAACCCTAAGAAAATGGCTGCCACTGCCACCGCACTGATGGCAAGCTGTCTCTTATGCGCAAACAAGCTCTTAAAATCGAAATGATAGATAATTTCGATCAGGCAGCTGGTGATGAGCAATCCGCAGATCAAGCCAAACACGGTCCAGATATCATCATTCAGGATTGACCGGAAAATCATTCCGGAAAACAGCGTGATCGGCACAACCAGAAGGAAACGGATCACCGGCTCACTTACCTTAAATGCCATCGCTCTTCCAGCCGCCTCAGACGGGCGTTTCCGGTACAGGAACATTCCCAGACCAAAGAGCAGGGCTGCCACTGCCAATGCAATGACTGCCATCCGGGTGGGATGATCCGAACCAGTTGCCGTGCCGTACCAGAAAACCGGTGAGGTCCGCTCGCACCAGCGCAGCAGGAAATTGCCATTGTCATAAAACGTCATGAAGTATTCGGAAAAATACGTCGATACCACTGCAGCCACACCCGGTCCCCAGCTAAAAAGCACGCCGGTTCCAAGTAAACCCACGATCAGATTGCCTGTCAGAATCACTGCCAGCACAACCGTCATGTACACCAGTGTAAAAAAGCACATATGCTGTACATACCCAATCAGTAGGGTTCCCCATGAAAATGGTGCGCCCTTTACCTGCAACATCACTCCTGCCGCCAGCAGAAATACCAAATACGGGACTGCCAGATACAGGATACCGTCCAGGCAGGTCACAGTATAAAGCATTTCACGGCTGATCGGAAGGCTGTGAAAAAAATCCGTTTTCTTTTTCGAATGGAGATACGAAAAACCGGACGCTGCCAACACCACTGCCGCCACAATCAGGATAAATACCAGCATTGCATTCTGGATCGAATACATATGCAGCATCTCATTGGTCAGCTTTAATTTTGCTTCTGCTAACGCCGCTTCGACGCTCAGATCTTTAGACAAGTTATCCGGACGCAGCATTATGCTGGTTTCCAGCGCTGTCAGGACTGGAAACAGAAAGAAGCACAAAAGTGCGGTAAGCGCCACGCTCCAGAGACGCTGCTTCGTATTTTCTCTCATATATTTAAAAAACAAGCCTTTTGATGTCATAACCAGCCACCTCCGTTTCACTGATAAAGATCTCTTCCAGGGAAAGCGGTATCATTTCAAAAAACACCGGATGATACGCCTGTAAAATTGTCTGAATCTCTTCCCGTTTTCCGCGCACAGTAAGCGTCAGGAGACTTCCCCTCTGTTCCGTCTTTATAATATCGATTCCCTGCAAATCGCTGCTCCCCACTCCCGCCGGAAGCACACACTGAATCTTGTGAATATTTAACTTCATATCGTCCAGATCCTTTGAGAGAAGCATTCCTCCCTTGTGAAGCAGACCTACATGGTCGCAGATATCTTCCAGCTCCCGCAGATTATGGGAGGCGATGACCGGCGTGAGGTTCCGCTCCTCGATATCATTGGCAAAAAGACTCTTGACCGTCTGCCGCATGACCGGATCCAGCCCGTCAAACGTCTCGTCGCAGAACAGATAATCGGTTCCCGCGCAGATGCCCAGCAGCACAGCGAGCTGTTTTTTCATACCCTTCGAAAAGGTCTGCACCTTCCGCCGGCTTTCCAGTTCAAAATTCTTTAGCAGTTTATCAAACCGGGCTGCATCAAACTTCGGATAAATCCCCTGATAAAATACTTTCATGTCTTCCGCCGTTCCATTGCTTAAGAAATACGGCTCATCCGGGATATAAAAGCATCGTGCCTTTACCTTTGTATTCTCAAATACTGTCTCATCATCAACCGTAATGCTCCCTTCGTCCGGCTTTAAAATACCGGCTGCCATCCGCAAAAAGGTACTTTTTCCGGCGCCGTTAGTTCCGATCAGACCAAAGACACTTCCATTGTGAATCTCCGCATGGATATGATCGACTGCCACTGTATCATAAAAACGCTTCGTCAGATTCTCAGCCTTTATCATTCCTGTTTCCTCCTTCCTCACTTCCATAGCTCTGGATGACCTGCTCCTGGAACTCCAGCATCGTGATGCCGGTTCCTTTTGCATCCCGGATCAGAAGTTCCAGCTGATCCCAGATCTCCTGCCGCTTCCTCTCCCGAATCTGCCGGTTATCCGCCACAAAACTGCCCCTGCCCTTAACCGAATAAATATATCCCTGGCGTTCCAGCTCTGCATACGCCCGCTGGATCGTATTCGGATTCATCGACAGCTCCGTTGCCAGACTCCGCACGGATGGAAGCTGACTGTCCTGCTCCAAAATCCCCCGGACCATCAGATCCGACAGCTTCTCAACAATCTGCTCATAGAGAGGTCGTCGATCTTTATAATCAATCAGAATCACGCTCACATTCTCCTTTCCTCCATTCTGCCCTGTATCAAAAATCATAAGTGTATTAGTTCATTTAATACAGTTATAGTATACAAAAAGGGCAGCCGATTGTCAACCGACTGCCCTCTTACGATTTTCTTAACAACCTTTTCGGTTATATCCGAATAGAAACAAACTTCTGCAATCAAAGATTGATTACTGAGCCTGTGTCTCCTCAGCTGCCTCAGTCTCTTCTGCTTCAGCCTCAGTCTCCTCAGCTGCCTCAGTCTCTTCCTCAGATGCCTCTTCGGTCTCTTCCTCGGAAACTTCCTCAGTCTCTTCTGTTTCAGCCTCGGTCTCCTCAGCTGCCTCAGTCTCTTCTGCCTCTACAGTCTCCTCTGCTGCTGCAGTTGTCTCCTCTGCTTTGCTGCCGCAAGCGGTCAGAGCAGATGCTGCTACCATTGCACTCATAACTAAGATTGCTGCTGTTTTTGTAAGATTCTTTCTCATAATTATTCTCTCCTCTTTAAAACATACGATTTATGTTTTCTTGTACCTCATCGGTACGTGACCTATAATAAAAACAAATTATGTCCAAAATATGAACAGATAATTAACATTCACTAAATAAATCCCGTATTTCTTACAAAAATCGAAAGTTTTCGTAAGAAAAGTCCTTGTTTCTGTTGACTTTACATTATTTTTTAAGGTCTTTAAATCTTAATATATATGCAGCAGTTTTCTCGTTTCAATGCTGTTTTTTCTCGATTTCCGGCTTATTTTTATTCTTTTTTCGTTTCTTTATGAACAAGGTTCTCGATTTTGTGTTTACGATTTGTTCACAATTTAGCCAAATTTGAACGGTTGGAACCGAACTGAAATTCCGTCATATATTTCCGGTAGCGAAGCGGCAGATGCATCCGCTGACAGGCTGGATTTTCCCGCTCCTTAATTCCTATCTGATGAAAAAATGCACTCCAGAGCGCCGCATATTCGCTCTGATCGGTTCTCCCGGAAAGCGCCTGCAGGGGTTCTGTCTCAGCCCCACGCATCATATACCACCGCCCCTTTCCTGTCCAGACTCCCGCTTCCTGGTGATTTTTATCATAGATAATAAATGGTTCCGAGGGCAGGCGATCTGTAAAATACGGCATCAGCAATGCCGTCACCCGGTTTTTCGGACCAATCTCAGAAAATAGTACATGATCGGAATATTCTGCAAACCGCAGAAATTCTGTCTGCAAATGCGCTTCATTGGCAACCGCACGGTTGATCTGAAAGACTGTCTGCACCGCCGGTATCTGTAAATTTTCCGTGATACGTCTCCCTGCTGCCCCTGCGCTAAACCCACAGACCAGAAAGCGGTAGACCGCCTCTGCCCGATCCTCCCGCTCACTCAGCGCCGTGCGGTAAATCCAGCTGTACGCCAGTTCTGACAGGGATCGACGCACCGAGCGCACGACTTTCTGTGCCTTGAGCCGATCCACCGCCACCTCTCGGTACTCCGAAAACAGGCTGTAATTATATTCGCCCTGTACTTCCAGCCGCACGTTCTCATGCCCTAAGCGGCTGTTCCAGGCATCATATACTCCTGTGAATATACCTTCTGGACTGTCTTCGCATACAAATACAACCATTTTTCTCTCCTCCGTCTGCTTCATGCCTGCGCCATATGAAAATCATCAAACAGCGACATCTGGCGGTACAGCCCGCTCTGTGACAACTGCCACTGCTTCCGCTTCTCTTCACTGATTAGCTGTGCCGCGATCGCATCCTCATGGATCTGCACCGGGTACATCATCCGCCCTGAACAGGTAATGAAGTATACTGCCCGCTTCAGCACAACTCCCATCTTCTTCAAATCTTCAAACCGAAGCGCCACCTGTTTTCTCGCTGCGACAATCCGCATCGCAGACTTTACCCCGATGCCCGGAACACGCAGAAGTGTCTCATACGGTGCCCGGTTTATCTCCACCGGAAACTCACCCAGATTCTGCAGCGCCCAGTCGCACTTCGGATCCAGAAACACATTAAAATTAGGGTGCTTTTCACTCAGAAGTTCCGATGCCCGGAAGCCGTAGTAGCGCATCAGCCAGTCCGCCTGGTACAGACGGTGTTCCCGCAGAAGCGGCGGTCCGTCCGGAAGATCCGGAAGCAGGCTGTCCTCATTCACCTTGATAAACGCCGAATAAAAGACCCTCTTTAATCCAAAATTCCGATACAGCGCTTCCGCGACCGCAACCATCTGATAATCACTCTCCGGAGTCGCCCCGACAATGAGCTGTGTGCTCTGACCGCCGGGGACGAAATAATTCTTGCGGTTTGAGATATTTCCCAGTCCGAAACTGCCATAGATCGATCGTCCTGGGATGACACGGGGGATCTCCGGTGTATGTGTCCTTCCAACCCTTTCATCCATTTTCCCCGGCTCTTTCGACCTCATAAATCCTTTTACCTTGTCTCCATTCCGCCCCCAATCCATCTTTGTCTCTGTCTGATTCGGACTCAGAATTCCCTTGTCAGCCTGCAGACATTCCCTTTCCCCTTTTCCTATCGCTTTACCACCAATTCCATTTCTCCCGTCTCCCGGAATCTGAATTTCTCCGCGCTCTTTCTGCGGAAGCCATGCCCCTCTGCTCTCCAGACGCCCTTCCTGCTCCAGCTGTCTCGCGATCCCAGTCTGGATCTGGCGCATCGGGCGCAGTATCTTGTCCCGCGTCTTTCCCGGTGCCAGGCGCGCCAGACCATCAGCCGTCGGAAGCTCCAGATTCACACTCATCCGGTCCGCCAGAAAGCCCACTCTCTCAATCAGCTCCGGATCTGCCCCCGGAATTGCTTTCACATGGATGTAACCGTTAAATCGATGGACGCGCCGAAGGCGGTACAAGGTCTGATACAGCAGTTCCATCGTGTGATCCGGTGTCTCCAGCACACCGGAACTTAAAAACAATCCTTCTATATAGTTGCGCCGGTAAAATTCCATCGTCAGACGGCAGACCTCCTCCGGCGTAAAGGAGGTACGGACCGTGTCATTGCTCCGACGGTTGACACAGTAATGACAGTCATAGATGCACTGGTTCGTAAATAAAATTTTCAGCAGGGAGATACAGCGCCCATCCGAGGCAAAACTGTGGCAGATGCCGTCCACCCGGCTATTTCCAAGAAAGCCTTCCTTTCCCTTTCTACCCACGCCGCTGGATGTGCAGGCGGCGTCATACTTCGCCGCATCCGATAAAATTCTTAACTTTTCTTCGATTGAAAGATTTTCCTGTATCAGCATGAGATTCTGCCTCCTCCCGTTTCTCGAACATCAGTTCTGTATTTATCATATCACACCCTCTTTTTAAATGCAAGCTGTTTTTCGAACGCACATTCTATCATCACGCACACTGTATCCGAGTCTTTCCAATCTACGCAAAGCGTTGTTAAACTTCCTCTTAAAATATAATTTCGATAACACATGACAGTATTTCCGATTGTTTTCCTCGCAAGCCACGTTTATAATAAAGAAAGATTGAAGGTTTAGAATAAATTATTCTTATAGGTAGGATGAAGGAGGAGTTTACAATGGCTATTTTAGTTACTGGAGGCGCCGGTTACATCGGCAGTCATACCTGCATCGAACTTTTAAACGCCGGATATGAGGTCGTTGTCATGGACAACCTTTACAATGCCAGTGAGGAAGCGCTGCGCCGCGTGGAGAAAATCACCGGCAAGCATGTAACCTTTTACAAGGCAGATATGCTGGATCGCGAGGCAGTCAATGAGATTTTTGAGAAAGAATCCATCGATTCGGTCATTCATTTTGCAGGCTTAAAGGCAGTCGGAGAATCTGTTGCGAAGCCACTGGAATATTACCACAACAATATCACCGGAACCCTGATTCTCTGCGACGTAATGCGCAATCATGGCGTCAAGAAAATCATTTTCAGTTCCTCCGCTACCGTATACGGAGATCCGGCATTCGTCCCGATCACCGAAGAATGCCCGAAAGGCAAAATCACAAACCCTTACGGTCAGACAAAGGGAATGCTTGAGCAGATTTTAACTGACCTGCACGTGGCAGATCCGGAATGGAATGTCGTTCTGCTCCGCTACTTCAACCCAATCGGTGCACACAAGAGCGGTCTGATCGGCGAGGATCCGAAGGGAATCCCGAACAACCTGGTTCCTTATATCGCACAGGTTGCTGTCGGCAAGCTGAAATGCCTCGGTGTCTTCGGCAATGATTACCCGACTCCGGACGGAACCGGTGTGCGCGATTACATCCACGTAGTTGACCTTGCAGTCGGTCATGTAAAAGCACTCCAAAAATTTAACGATAAGCCAGACGTATATATCTACAACCTCGGCACCGGCAAAGGCTACAGCGTACTCGATGTTGTCAAGGCTTACGAAAAAGCCTGCGGCAAAACAATTCCTTATGAAATCAAGCCACGCCGCGCCGGCGATATCGCAACCTGCTACTCCGATGCTACCAAAGCGAAAAATGAACTCGGCTGGGAAGCTCAGTACGGCATTGAGGAGATGTGCGCTGACTCCTGGAAATGGCAGTCGATGAACCCGAACGGATATCGGGACTCTGAGGACTAAGAGATGAAAAAGAATGTGCTTGGCACATTCTCGCGCCGTGCGCGGTCGCTTGCGACATGTTTCTGCTTCGCGCGAGTGCGCATCATTGGCACGTTAGTGCCTTTTTGTGTGATAGGGAATTCCAGGAAATTTCCTATTACATGACAAAAGCGGCTGACAGATGTCCATCCTAACATCTGCCAGCCGCTTTTTCTGTTCTTTATTTGTGTTCCGCAAATCCCCGCCGCATTTTTTCCAGCGCCCGCTTCTCGATCCGGCTTACATAAGAACGCGAAATCCCAAGTCTGGCGGCAATCTCCCGCTGCGTCTGTTCCTTTCCGCCAAACAGCCCGTACCGGCTGCGTAAGACGATTTTCTCTGTTTCTTTTAAACACGCTTCATAGGCGCGGTAAAGCTGTTCAATTTCCTGCTTTAAAATAATGGTTTCCAGAACTTCTTTTCCTTCTGCCTCCAGCACATCCATCCGGCTGACGGTTTCTCCGTCTTTATCTACCCCGATCGGGTCATATAACGAGATATCCTTTGCATATTTTTTACCAGCACGGAAGGTCATCAGAATCTCATTCTCGATACATTTCGCCGCATATGTCGCCAACCGCGATCCACGCTCCGGATGAAACGTATTGACCGCTTTAATGAGCCCGATGGTGCCGATCGACAGGAGATCTTCCATTTCATAATCTGTACCCTGATATTTTCTGGTCACATGCGCCACCAGCCGTAAATTTCGCTCTATCAGAGTATTGCGTGCCTCATGGTCTCCCTCTTTCATGCGTTCCAGACAGGACCGTTCCTCTCCAGGTGTCAAAGGCTTTGGAAATGTATGCAAAGAAAAAGCCACCCTGAAGCTTACTTACTGATAGTTTATGCTTCGGTGGCTTTTCCAGTGCACCACTTGCTTTTCCGATTTTAGAAAGGGCGCTAAAAATCATACCATTCAGCCGGTTATAAATCCGCTGCGTGTGAACTACTCGGTAACTAAGTTACCAGAGCATCTGAAAT
>NZ_JAQEQF010000010.1:86202-142781 GCF_027698965.1 Clostridium fessum | reverse complement strand
GCGGCTTTTAGCTTATAGGGTACTTGGTATGGAGCGTTTACTTTAAACATAAATGACATCGATTTTCTATTTCCCATAGCCAGTATCTTAGCTAGTTTTTTCAGATTCATGCATGCAAAAGTAAGCCCGGCTTTCATTTTCATCCGTGCCTTTCCTATGTACTGAGTATATCGAAAACCATGATGGTCTTTCGCTGTTCCAAAGATTCGTTCTATCGTTTCTTGTCGTTTTTGATAAATCTCTTTGTTTCCCAGTGTATGACGGATATCTTCTCCTTTCTCTATGTATCTTTCCCATACATGTTGTGTTACCAGCTTCACATGATCTTTGCTTTCTGTGCATTTAGATTTCTGAGGACAATTACAGCAAATATATCCACGGCTTTTGTATTCACGATAGCCATCCCGATTTGTTGTGCTATAAGAAAGCACCTGATTTTCAGGGCAAAGATAGCAGTCGTAATACTCGTCATAAACGTATTCATGCTTTCTGAAATAGCCTTCTTTTGTCATCGGGCGCTTATACGGAAACAAAGGTTCAATTCCATCTAATAGCAGCCTTCTGGCAATCGCCGGTGTCCGGTATCCTGCATCTGCAATAATCATAGAAGGATCAAATGACTTTACTTTTTCATACAGTGCCTTAAACGTTCTACTGTCATGCTCATTTCCAGGATGAACGCTATATCCCAAAATCCATCCATGCTGATCACACGCGGTTTCGACTGCATACGCGAAAACATGTTTATGTTCCCCTTTTCGAAACCAGCCACTTTCTGGATCAGTGATACTGCTTTTTTGTGTTTTGACATCGGACGGAATTTCTACTGAAGTCTCTGAGTCTTCTGAACTGGTTTCTCCAGATGTTGGCGGCTGATGCTTATCTTTTTCTTTCAATGGCTTTTTCCCATGAGCCAGACGATCCTGCTCGATTTCCTTTTTTAACTCATCTTCATACCAAAGGGCTTGTTCATGAGCAATCCTTTTTCTCATTTTTTTACTATTAGCACAAGCTTTTACATGTGTTGAATCAACAAATATCTGGCTGGTGTCTACAAGCTTGTACTTCATACATTCTTCGAGAATTCTGGAAAAGATTTGTTCAAAAAGATCCGTATCTTTAAAACGGCGTGTATAGTTTTTTCCAAATGTAGAGAAATGTGGAACCGAATCCATCATATCCAGGCCAAGAAACCAGCGGTAGGCAACATTTACCTCAATCTCTTTCATTGTTTGCCGCATGCTTTTTATTCCATAGAGGTACTGAATAAACGGAATTTTTATGAGCATAACAGGGTCCATACTCGGCCGGCCATTATCAGGGCAGTATTTTTCTTCCACTAAGTCATAAATAAAGTTCCAATCAATGGCTTTATCGATTAACCGTAGCATGTGATTCTGGGGTACCATGTCATCCATGCAGAACATAAGCATCTGTTCTCTTTTTTTATCCGCATTTTTTGTCATCATAAAAAACACCGCCCTTTCTGATATCATTATATCAGAAAAGCGGTTCTAACAATAGCAAAATCCCGCAAAAGCGGGGCTTTGTCTACAGTCTGACGAGACGACCAAAGCCGTCTCGTAAAAGTCTAACTTTGAGGGGGCACCTCAATTCTCTTGACTTCTTTTTTTATTTCCGTTCTTTATATGATTATTTCTCCAGGTTCTCCGGGGTTCTGCACCATGTCAGGAGCATTTCTTTTAAAAATTCCAGTTCCTGCGTGTGGTCTGCCTTGTGATCGTCCGCCCACACAATTCCCTGTGCATAGCGCTCAGCCACTGCCAGCATCGCAATCGCAACGCTTGTAAATAACTGCTGCTCCGGAATATCGGTCCGGATGCTTTTATCGCTCCTCGCCTGCTCATAGAACTTATGATACAGCGCTCCTGCCGGCTTCAAAACATCCAGATGTTCAGCCAGCGCTTCCCCCTTGACTTTCTCCCGGGAGATAAAGTTTTTATAGTTATTACTGAACCGGAGCATTTCCGGTCGTTCCCGGTAAATCCGGATGATCTGGTCCGTATAAAACTCAATGTACTGATACGCCGTAAATGATTCAAATATCTCCGGTCCCTTTTCTTCCAGAATCTCCTTCCAGAGATCGCCCCAGATTTTTCCGCTGATCGCTATCACAAGCTTGACCTTCGTCTGATAATAGTTATATAGGGTCGCAACGCCCACTTCCGCAGCGTCCGCCACCCTCTGTAAACTGACATTCTCGATCCCATATTGCGAAAACAGCCTGAATCCAGCTTCCATCAGCTGTTCTTTCCGGCGCATCGCCTCTTTTTCATCCCGCTCTATATTTCTTGGCATTTCGTCCTCCGCGCCTTTTACTGACGTCTCTTGGATTTTTACAGGTATTCAAACATTTCTTTGGCATCTTCCTTGCGGATGGTCTCCTGTACGCTTGTAACGCGGACCTTCACCGATTTATTGCCGAAGGCAATTTCAATCACATCCCCAACCTTAACCTCCGCGCTGGCTCTTGCCACCTTATCATTCAGCATCACCCGTCCACTGTCACAGGCTTCATTCGCCACGGTTCTTCTCTTGATGATGCGGGATACCTTCAAATACTTGTCTAATCTCATATCTTCCCTTTCCATAACCCTTGCAGGGCATTTTCATCATAGCGGATTTCCCTCAATCCCCATAATATCAAAAGCCCTCCATGATATATCATCACGAAGGGCTGTCTGTCACACATATCTGACTGAGATAATTATGCGTTTACCATATCCTTTAATGCTTTGCCAGCTTTGAACTTCGGAGTTTTGGAAGCTGCGATCGGCATGGTCTCGCCGGTCTTCGGGTTTCTTCCCTCTCTAGCTGCTCTCTCAGCTACCTCAAAAGTACCAAAGCCAACCAGCTGAATCTTTCCGCCCTTAACCAGTTCCTCGGATACTGCATCTGTGAAAGCCTTGATTGCCTTCTCTGCGTCTTTCTTGGAAAGCTCTGCTTTCTCAGCTACAACTGCGATTAATTCTGTCTTGTTCATCGTATATTCCTCCTAGCTTATATCTTTGCACATGAATCCTCTTAGTTTTCTTCGTACATGCCCGCAAATCTTACTTTACATTTATATACATTTCTCCTTGCTTTGTCAAGGTTTTTTGCACTTTTCCTCACATTCCGAACCGACAATCGTTACGACTCGCAAATAGGAATTTTCTAAACTGAAAATTCCGTACGATGCCGTTTAGGCAGCAGATTATTCCGATTTTAAATGCGAAGCATCGCCAAAATCATAGTGTGAAGCACACGCAAGCACTTCACACTGTGATTTTTTGGTGAAAACCCGTGTAGTATCTGTGAAATCCCTTGTGCTTTTATCTCATTTCCGATCATATTTTCTATCGTTTTTGCATGCTTTTCTCCGTCTTTCAGAATATCGTTTTTACAGGCTTTCGTCAACCTTTTCATTACAGTTACACTGTCTTCTTTACTTGCCTGAATCCCATTCTTATGGTAAGATCAAATAATGTATATCCGGCCTATTACGGCAAACATATAGAAAGGCTGAAAATTATTATGAAAAAGCAAAAACTATCTTCCCTTCTGCCTATCGCTGTATTTCTGATCTTTTATCTGGGGCTAGGAATCTGGTCAGAATATATCATGAAGATCCCGATGGGCTTTTACAACATTCCGATTGTTGTCGCATTTATGCTTGCGATCCTGACGGCCTGTTTCCAGAACCGTTCTCTTTCCTTTGACCGGAAACTGGAGCTGATGGGGCAAGGCATCGGAGATAAGAACATCATCACCATGCTTCTCATCTTCCTGACAGCCGGAACCTTTGTCGGTGTCGTAGGACGAAGCAGCGCTGAAAGCGTTGCTTATCTGATGCTGTCTCTTATCCCGGCCCGTTTTTCCGTTGCTGTTCTCTTTGTGGTAGCGTGCTTTGTCTCTACTTCCATGGGAACCTCCGTTGGAACCATCACCCTGATTGTTCCGATTGCCACTGCCGTATCTGAGACCTCTGGTTTCTCTCTGGCCCTTTGCGTCGCATCTGTCATCGGCGGTGCCATGTTTGGAGATAATCTCTCTTTCATCTCCGATACAACCATCGCAGCCTGCAACGGTCAGGGATGCGCTATGAAGGATAAATTCCGTGAGAACTTCGGCATCGCACTTCCGGCTGCCATCGCTTCCCTGGCACTTATCCTGGTCGTTTCCTTCCATCAGGATCCGGGAGCTGCCATCATAAAACCATACAACCTGATTCAGCTGATCCCCTATCTTCTGGTATTAGCAGGCGGCATTGCCGGTATTCAGGTATTTGTCGTTCTGTTAGTCGGAATCGTATCCGGTGCCATCATTATGCTGGGCTCCGGCCAGACTACTCCCTGGGAAATGCTTACCAACATGGGGTCCGGCACTTCCGGCATGTTTGAGACCAGTATGGTTGCCATCTTAGTTGCAGCTATGTGCGCACTGATCCGTGAAAACGGTGGCTTCGATGTTCTTCTTAACGTTATTCATCGCATCTTCCGTGGAAAACGCGGCGGTCAGTTTGGTGTCGGCCTTTTAGTTACCCTGCTGGATATCGCAACTGCCAATAACACAGTAGCTATCGTTATGGCCAACCCTATTGCAAAGGAAATTTCTGAAGATTATGGCATCAGTGCCAGAAAGACAGCCTCCCTTCTGGATACCTTTTCCTGTATCTCCCAGGGAATCCTGCCTTACGGTGCTCAGATGCTGGTAGCATTATCGGCGGTTCATGAGCTGGGCTATGAACTGTCTGCCTTTGAGGTCATGCCGCTTCTGTTCTATCCAAGCATGCTGTTTATCAGTTCTTTAATCTGTATCTTTCTGCTTCCAGAGCGCGGAGACCGTGTCAAAGCAAAAAAATAACAGCGGAACCCTTTCCACTGCACACATAAACGCATTGAGGCATAAAGAAGAGCTGTCCGACTTTCTCGTCATCAGACAGCTCTTTTATGAAATATCTCGAAGTTTCACTATATAACCTCTCTTTCTTAATTTTAACAAAAAAGAGGGCGTGTTCACAATTTATTTACTCATGCGTTTGTCGTGCGCCTTGCTGTGCTTTTTCTGTGAAAAATCATGGAATATCTGTGAACTCCTTTGCGCTTTCGTCTGTTTTTCGATATATCTGTTATATCAAATACAAGTTTTTATCAAATACAGGACTATCAAAAACAGGATCGATGGACAACCGCCCAGGAGTTTTATCTCTCTTTACGTTTTCCATCGATCCCGTCTTCTTTTTTCTCTCACCGCCTGTTTCCAGGCAGATTTATCTCATTTATCTTTTTTTATCCTTCCATCTGACGTCCCAGAAATCCGGCTGCCGTCGCTGCCAGCTTCATCTCCGCCCCTCCAAGCGCCTGCTTTGCCTCCCGGCTGAGGAGAATCACCGCCCCGATGGCATCTCCCTCGCTCAAAATCGGCACAATCACCTCGGCGCTGCTCTCCTCCACCTCATCCGAGGTAATCGGGATAAATGCTTTTTCTCCCCGCGCCGCACAGATATTCTGACGTTCGGAGACTGCCAGCTCCAGCGCCCGGCTGATCGTCTTCTGGTAATATTCCTTCTTTGGTCCCCCGGATACCGCGATGATCTGATCCCGGTCCGCGATGCAGACCATCAGCCCCGTGGACTGCGCCATCGCCTCCGCGTACTGCACGGCAAATGCCGCCAGCTCCACCATCGGTGAATATTTTTTCAATATAATCTCGCCCTCGCGGTCCGTGAATATCTCAAGCGGCGTCCCTTCCCGAAGGCGCAGCGTCCGGCGTATCTCTTTCGGGATGACAACGCGACCCAGATCATCGATTCTTCTCACAATTCCTGTAGCTTTCATGATTCTTCCTCCTGCATACCACGTTTGCCATATCGTGTGTCTTATGGGTAGTATGTGGAAATGCAGGCGGATTATACATCTGAAATGGTTCGTCCCAATTTTAGAACTGAAAATTTTTGCGTTTTTTATTCCTGCCGTTTCTTCGGATTCGGATTGATCGCCACACCGCGGTTGATGTCGCCCTGTAAATTCTTGCCGAACTGGTAATCATTACCCGGAAGAATCACATTGAGCAGAACGCCCGCAATCGCTGCGATCGCAAGACCTGTCAGGGTAACCGAGGTTCCTGCCGCCTCAAAGGTCAGACCGTCGGAGAATCCCAGCCCGCAGACCAGAATTACCGCAGCGATTACCAGGTTCCGGGATTTGGTTAAATCCACCTGGTTTTCGACCACGTTGCGGACACCGATCGCGGAGATCATACCGTATAGCATGAAACTAACGCCGCCGATGATGGCAGACGGCATCGAACCGATGACCTCTGCCATCTTCGGAATAAAGCTCAGAATCACAGCAAAGACAGCTGCAATCCGGATGACCCGCGGGTCATGAACACGGCTTAATTCCAGAACGCCCGTATTTTCACCGTAAGTCGTATTGGCAGGACCTCCAACGAGTGCCGACAGAGATGTTGCGATACCATCGCCGACCAGCGTCCGGTGCAGTCCCGGATCCGCAAGGAAATTTTCTCCGACCGTCGCGGAGATCGCCGACATATCGCCGATATGTTCCATCATCGTCGCAAGCGCGATCGGCGCCATTACCATGACCGCCGTCGGGTCAAATTTGCACAGCTGGAACGGAGGAAGTCCGACCCAGGAAGCCGTCGCTACCTCTGAGAAATTCAGGATCGCACTTCCGTCCGGGTTTGTCATTCCCATCATCTGGAAGACTGCTGCCGCTGCATAGGAGATCACAACGCCCATCAGAATCGGAATGATCTTGAACATTCCCTTGCCCCAGATATTAAAAACGATGATGGTTCCCAGCGCGATCAACGCAATCAGCCAGTTTGTCGATGCGTTGGCGATCGCGGACGGCGCCAGTGAAAGACCGATACAGATAATGATCGGACCTGTCACAACCGGCGGCAGATAGTGCATGACGCGCTCCACGCCTGCCAGCTTGATGATCAGCGCCAGAATCAGGTACAGCGCACCCGCTACCACGATACCGCCGCAGGCATATGGCAATTTCTCACCCATCGTCATATCTGCAAAAATACCGCTGTCCAAGTTTGCCACCGTTGCAAATCCACCGAGGAATGCGAACGAGGAACCGAGGAACGCCGGAACTTTTAACTTAGAGCAGGCATGGAAAAACAGTGTTCCCAGACCCGCGCACATCAGCGTTACCTGAATTGAAAGTCCCTCTCCCTCAAAATAGGTATTGACCAGAATCGGCACCAGGATCGTCGCGCCGAACATCGCGAACATATGCTGCAAACCTAAAAGCAGCATCTTCGGCAGACCCAGTGTTCTGGCGTCTTTAATGACCATGTCGTTTTCATTCATTTTAGATAGATACCTCCAACAATTCCCTTCATTTTATAATGTACATAATTTTCATTTTCCAGAATATCCTTTTTGACTTCATTCGTCAACCTTTCTGCCGCGCTTGCTTCGATTTTCTGTAAACAAAACAAAGGATGTGCCTTTTTGTGTAATGGGGAATTCCAAGGAATTTCCTATTGCACAAAAAAAGAGCTGTCCGACTTTCTCGTCATCAGACAGCTCTTTTATGAAATATCCCGAAGTTTCACTATATAACCTCTCTTCCTTTTATATTTTGTTTTAAATGTGCTATGGACCTCTTCCTTTCATATGAATCTCCTCCTTTGATTACATGTATCTATGTAAACTCTTTTAGAGATTGTATGATGATGGATTCCATCAATACCGATTTTTATCTTTTTATTTATTTGATAAATTCGGTTTTTAAAACCATGATCATGTTTTTTAGTAACTAACTATCCCATTGGACCGTCCTCCTTGTTCCTTATTTCGTCCTAGAAACTATGGTAACCGTTTGTTGGGGTTATCTCTGTTTCTTTTGATGGTTTTATTTTACTAGATAATTTCTGTTTTGTCAAGTATTATTTCTAATTATTTTCCATATTATTCTTTATTTATCTAATTATATTTTTGTAATTGTTGTGTAATTCAGTTTTATTCATTCTGTTTCTAATCATTATTTCACTTTATTGTCATGCTTTCTTATAAAGAAAGTCCCATAAGCAAAGCATGTGCCTTGGCGCATCCCACGGAGCATTTTTTGTCATAGGTCGAAGCCTCCTATGACAAAAAAAGAACCACCCCAAAAGAGTATACAGATACTGCACTACCCCTTCTGGAAATGGTTCTATTTTCTTCTATCTTCCCTAGTGGAACTGGAACACGATTCCGGCCACAGCCGCCACCACGATATAGAGGATCGGGTGCTTTTTCCATTTAACTAAGCCGTACCAGATCGCAAGCGACAGTACGATCGCTTTCCAGTTGATGATGGAAAACAGCTCGGAAAACGCCAGGCTGCCATCCTCGCCGACATGGAGGAACGCTATCTTTGCCACGCCGATACCTGCTGCCGCAATCAGGGCGGTAGATGCCGCGCGAAGTCCATAGAGGGCATTCTGTACGATCGCGGATGCTTTAAATCTATCGAGAATCTTCGAGATGATTATGATGATAATCACGGACGGAAGCACCAGCGAAAGCGGTGCCGCCAGGCCGCCGAGAATCCCCTTGATATGGAAGCCGACGTAGGTCGCCATATTGACTCCCATCGGTCCCGGTGTGGACTCGGAGACAGCGATCATGTTGGAAATATCATTAAAGGTATACCATCCCGTCTCCTTGGAAATATTGTAAAGGAACGGGAGGGTCGCCAGTCCGCCTCCAATCGCAAACAATCCGCAGCAGAAGAAGCGGAAGCATAATTCAAGTATCAGCATCATTTCTTCTCCCCCTTTCCGCCCTTCAGTACAATCCCGATCGCACCCGCCACGACAACAAGAAGCGCCGGGGAAACCGATGTAAACAGTGACAGTACAAACACAACCGCCGCAATCGCGATCGCTCCTTTATCAACCAGCGATTTCTTCGCCAGCTTGACAACCGCACTGCCGATCAGCACACAAACGCAGGCGCGGATGCCTGCAAAGGCGCTGCTCACAGCGCTAAGTTCAATAAAGTTAGAAATAAATGCCGCAATAATCATAATGATGACAAGCGACGGCGCAATGACTCCCAGTGTCGCCGCAATCGCCCCTGGAATTCCCCGATTCTTATAACCGACAAACGTCGCCGTGTTGACCGCGATGATACCCGGTGTACACTGACCAATCGCGTAGTAATCCATCAATTCTTCATCCGTCGCCCAATGGCGTCCATTGACTACCTCTTTCTGCAGCATCGGCAGCATCGCATATCCGCCGCCGAAGGTAAACCCTCCGATTCTGGCAAACGTCAGAAACATATCCAGCAGTTCTTTCATTTCTGCCCACTCCCTTCCATATTATCCCTACACTTTTATTTCTCTGGAATTTCCAGTATATACCTGCTTATGTATCATACCAGAATTCAAGGAGCCTGAAAAATACCATTCGGATATAGAATATATATCGAAAAAATATAGTTTGCCTGTTATTCTATCGGATTTTGTTATATAATATATCTGCCGTATACACAGTTTTACAACGAATCCGAACAGGAAGGAGCATTTATGGAACTTCGCCAGTTATCCTACTTCACCACCATCGTCAACGAGGGAAATATTTCCCAGGCAGCCAAAAAACTGAATATCTCACAACCGCCGCTCAGCCACCAGATGAAGCTTCTGGAGGCAGAACTGGGTGTGACGCTGTTTGAGCGCGGTTCCCGCCGCATCCGACTGACACCTGCTGGAAAGACGTTCTATGACCGGGCGCTTGCGATCCTCGATCTGAGCCAGGCTGCCCGCACGGAGCTGACTGCACAGAAACAGGAGATTCAGGGCGTTGTGCGCCTTGGCATCATCTCCTCCGCCGTCGAATTTGTGACCCGGCATTATCTTGCCCCATTCCGGCGATCCTATCCCAAAGCCCTGTTTGAACTCCATGAGTCCAATTCCTACCACCTGCTCGATCTGCTTCACTCCAACCAGATCGACCTCGCCGTGATCCGGACGCCATTTGCCAAAGCCGGGCTGGAGATGCATACACTGCCGCCGGAGGCATTTCTGGCGATCGGGCGCGAAATGATTTGGAGCCATTACAAGGAATGCCCGAATGCCCTTCTGACTGATATTCCTGCTTCCGAACCACAAAAAAGCCATACACCCGCGTCTCTCCCTCTCTCCGCCCTCACCCGCGCGCCGCTCATCCTTTACCGCCGCTGGCAGCCGCTGATTCTGGGATATTTTGAGGAACAGGCACTGGAACCGAACATCGTCTGCATTGCCGACGATGCCAGAACCGCCCTTTTATGGGCGTCCGAAGGGCTGGGCATCGCGCTCGCGCCTGAATCTGCCCTCTGTTTAAATTCCGATCCTGCCCTGATCCGCCGGATCATCACCCAGCCGCAGATCCATTCAAGTATCTGTCTGGTCAAACGGAAAGAACGGAGTTTATCGCTGGTGGGGGATGCGTTTTTCCAAAGTTTCCATGCCACCGCTATTTCATAAATATGAATTTTATCCTATAAATTCAATTGACTTTACACTTTTTTCATTGGCATATTTACACAAAATCCGATATAATAAAATCAGGATACTTATTTACCATGAATTTCAGGAAGGGGGCAGAAGACGGTGCGCTTCTGCATGGACATATATGAGCGAAAATTTAACCAAACGAAAACAGCAGGCGCTGGAAACGCGGAAACGCATCCTGACCTGTGCGCTTGATCTCTTTGAAACAAAGGGATTTGAGGATGTCACCATCCAGGATATTGCGGATGCGGCTCAGACCTCGGTCGGCTCCATCTACCGCTATTTTAAAAATAAAGAAGAGATGGCGGCGCAGAATGCGGAACCGTTGGACGATCTCTACGTCAACTTCTATGAGCAGCTGAGTACCCATGCAAAATACAGGGATCTGTCCGCCATGGACAAGCTTGCCCGCTTTTATTTCTTCGTCCAGAAAGCCGTTTCCAGCTACAGCAACCTGCGGAGCCTCTATATCTACAACCTCCGGAATCAGCAGGAGGAATCCACCCTGACGGATGGAAGCCGTGCTCTCTACCAGATTTATCATTCCCTGTTTGAAGCCTGCCAGAAGGAAGATTCCATCCGGGCAGATTTAGACGAATATGATTTCTATGATCTGATGCTCCAGTCGAGCCGCGGAATGCTTCTGGACTGGCTGCTGCGGCGCAGACAGTTTGATATCGACACCCAGGCATTAAAATGGTGGGAAATCATCTTTTCATATATTAGAAAACCGATTTAATTTCGTGAAATTTCTTTTTAGATACCGGAATGGAACTGTTGGGCATTCATCACAATTCCATTCCGGTGTTTTGTCTATAAACTATCGTTCAGACTTCTGTATATCCTGTATTCTGTCTATATTAATTCATATATTACATTTTCTTTCAACTATTTCTGTTATAATAAATGAAATTAGCAAATTATCAGATTAATTATTGACTTTTGCTCTGAACCTGTGGTATTTTTTTAGTGAACATATTCAGTGAGTGCATTCATCTAAAAATTGTTTTACAAAATTGAACACACAGGAGGTAGGTACATGTCGGATAAATGGATTAAAATTCTATGCGGAAAATTATATACCGGACTGGAAGCTCGTTTTCTTGAACACGCAGAAATTCTGGTCCACGGCCAATACATTGAAGAAGTCGGCAGCAACCTCCCATGTCCGGAGGGAACTGAAATCTTGGATTTAAGCCACCTGACCGTGACTCCCGGCATGATCGACGCTCATATGCACCCGGAATTTTTCAACTGGCGCGATGTCTACAGCGATACCATCTACAACTCCGACGGTTACCGCACACTCGCCACCTATTGCACCGCCGAACGTGCCCTGCACGGCGGTTTCACAACTATCCGCTCAATGGGATGGTTCCGGGAATCCTATGAACTCGACGTCAAACGGGCAATCAACGAGGGATATCTCCCTGGCGCCCGCCTGGTTGTTGCCCCGCATCTTCTCGGTACAACCGGAAGCCATGCGGACATGACGCAGACCGTCCGGAGCAACCCGGTTCTCTGCGATTTCATGGAACACCAGTATTCCGGGCTTGGAAATGGACCGGATTTCTTCACGGCAGCGGTCCGGCGGGAGAAAAAGCTCGGCGCCGATTTTATCAAAATCATGGCAACCGGCGGATTTGCCACTCCGTATGATGATCCGGACGACATCCAGTTAAATGATGCGGAATTTAAAGCGATTTTCGATACCGCCAGAGAACTCCGGATTCCGGTCACGGCTCACGCCTACGGACCGCGCCTCATGAAAAAACTGATAGGCTTCGGTATCACGGGAATCGAGCACGGCTCCCTCATGGATGAAGAATCCGCCGAAATGTTTGAACAGACCGGAACCTATCTGGTTCCTACCTTCAGCCCGTTCCATGAAGCGATTTATCCGGATCCGAAAAAAATGGCACAGAAGTCCCCGGAATTTCAGCGCAAGCTGGGAATTTATCAGGAACAAATGCAGAAAGGTCGGAAAATCATCGTGGACAGCCACATCAAGCTGGGCTACGGCACCGATTTCGTCGCTGCCTACCAGAATTATGAAAGCGGCATGGAATTCCGCTGCATGATGGAGAGCGGCATGGATGCTTTCCGTATCTTACAGGCTGCCACGAAAAATAACGCAGAAATCTGTGAAATTGACTCCATCACCGGCACTATCGAAAAAGGCAAATACGCCGATATCGCCGGATGGAAGCGGAATCTTCTCACCGACAAGGATGCCTTGCGCGACTGCTCCTTTGTCATGAAAGAGGGCACCGTCTATGAAGCGAAAAGTTATCTGAATGTAGAATAAATAAAACGCATTCTGAACCATTACAGCAAGGAGGAAATGACTATGACATTTATGGAACTTAAAACTGCCCCTCACCTGTTGATTTTCGTTATTGTTTATTTTGGTGTTATGATTGGAATCGGCGCCTGGGCATCAAAAAAAATAAAAAGCAGTGAAGACTATGCACTCGCCGGTCGAAGCTTAGGTCCGTTCGTCTTAATGGGAACACTGCTCGCGACTTCCGTCGGAAGCGGAACCATCACCGGCGGCGGCAACTCGCTCGCTTACAACTACGGCTACTGGGCTGGTATCCAGTGGGTTATCCCGTTCATCGTTTTCTGTATCATCTATATGTGTGTATACAAGCAGATTCGAAAGAGCAATTGTTTTACCGTACCGCAGATTCTCCAGCAGAAATACGGCGCTGAGACCCGGATCCTAGGTTCTGTCATCAACCTCTTCGGTATGGCTGGTATCATTGCTTCACAGTACAAAGGATTTGGATACGTTTTAAATATTACAACCGGTATTGATCCGAAAACCTCTACCGTGATCGCAACTATTATCATTATTATCCTCTCTGTTACCGGCGGTCTTTTCTCCGTTGCATGGACAGATGCAGTCAGCGCATTCCTAATCGTTGCCTGTTGTATCGTCGGTGTTCCGTTTGTCCTCAAAGCCGGAGGCGGCTGGGAGTCCATCACCGCCACCGCAGCTGCAATCGACCCGAATAAGCTTTCCTTCTTCGGCGGACGCAACATCATCATCTGGATCGGTTCTTTCCTGCCGCTTATCCTTCTTGAGACCGGCGACCAGAACTTCTATACCCGTCTGACCGCTGCCAAGACTGATAAGACAGCCAGAAACGCCATCATCGGATGGGGCGTTATGGCGCTCATCGTTATGCCGTGCGTCGGCATCATCGCCTTCACCGGAAGCGTTTTATTTGGTACCAACATTGACGCAGGTATGTCCTTCCTGTCTACCACGACGATTATTCCGGCATTCATCGGCGGCATGCTGTTAGCAGCTTCCACCGCATTCATCATCACAACCGGTACTTCTTACCTGCTGACCTGTGGAACCAGTGTTACGTATGACTTCTACAAACAGTATATCAATAAAACTCCGGACGACTCCCAGACACTCTGGGTAAACCGGATCGGTACTGCTTTAATCGGTATCATCGCCCTGATTATTTTAAACTTCTTCCCGACAATTCTGGCGCTTCAGAACTGGTCCTACACCATGATCGGCGCCAGCATCACACCAGCAGTCCTCGGCTCCATGTTCTCTAAGAAAGTAACCCGTCCGGCTGGCTTCCTGTCCATGCTTTGCGGCGCGATTGCAACACTTACCTGGGAACTCCTCGGATGCCCGGGCGGATATCAGAGTGCTCTGATTGCAGCTCCTATCTCTATCCTGGTACTCGTTATCGTATCTGCCTGCACACAGAAAACACTGGCAGGCGAAGCTGCATAAATAATACTCATTGTGTTTAACCGGCAGTCCCGGCGCGACTGCAATTTTTCACCGCGTTTGGAACTGCCGTTTCCATTAAGAAAGAAGGGATTTCATGGCTTTTTATCTGAAAAATGCACACGTGCTGGATGTAGAAAAAGGAACCTTTTTCTCAGCTGATGTTAAAATTGAAAACAAAAAAATCGTTTCACTGGACGAAAAAGCCCCGGACGGAGCGGACGCGGTCGACTGTACCGGCAAATATCTGACTCCTGGCGTCATGGACGCCCATGTCCACCTTGTCTGGGATGGTACTTCCCCGGATCCGATGGGGGATACCATCAAAGACGGCAACTATGTCTGCTTTGCAAAGGGTGTCCGCGGCGCAATGGATTCCCTGAAAGCGGGTGTTACCACCGTCCGAGATGTCGGCTCCCACGATGACGCCTCCATTCCGCTGGCAAGCGCGATCAACCGTGGAATTATCCAGGGCGCCAATATTCTCCCTGCCGGAAGCGCCATCCAGGGTTCCTACGGACACTGCCCGATGATTGGTTTTATCGCAAATACGGAGGCACAGCTGATCGATCGCATCAAGCGCTTAAAGGGCTATGATATCGAAATGTCAATCCCGCCGATCCACTGGGCAAAAATCATGGCGAGCGGCGGAGCTGCCGGTCTGGAAGATGTCGGTCCGTGTATGTATTCGCCGAAAGAACTGGAAACACTGGTGTATGAGGCGCACCGCCTGAATATGAAGGTAGCCGCCCATGCGCTCTCCTATGACGCCATCTCCAAATGCGTGGACGCTGGCATCGATACGATCGAGCACGGCGCTGAAATGACCGAAGAAATCCTTCTAAAAATGAAGGAACAGGGACAGTGCTGGGTACCGACGGTAGCCGTTTACAAGAGTCTTGTAGAGAGCGAGGGCATCATCGCTGATGTGATTGTAGAAAAAGCAAAGGTAGTCGCTGAAAACCAGCGGAAATCCTTTAAAAAGGCAATGGAAATCGGTGTGAAAATCATTCTCGGAAGTGACGCCGGCTCTGCCAACTTTGGTCCGCACCCGTCCGCCTACCTGGAAATGTTTACCATGCACGAATACGGCATGCCAAACGCAGATGTCATCCGGTGTGCGACCATCGCAGCTGCCAACGAACTCGGCATCGGCACACAGCGCGGCTCGATCGAGGCTGGCAAACTGGCGGATATCCTGATTCTGGATGCTAACCCGCTCGATGACCTGCACGCGTTTACCGACCATCTGTGCAGTGTCTACAAAGAGGGTGTTCTTATTTGACATTTATCCAATTTCTATAGCGGATAACTGCGTGCGTATTTCGTTCCCCCTAATACGCGCGCAGTTTTTTCATTTTAGCGAAAAATCGCCTCGTTTATTTATCGTATATTGAATATTTTTTTCATATATTACCGCATTCCGTTTAATTTTTCCAGTAAATTACTTTCAATATCGTTTTTTAATATAAATTACACAAAATTTTTAATATATAACACAAATGGCAGATTTTTCAGTTGACATATCGAAAAACCGCACGTATAATTGGCATCAATTCAGGAAAAGCAGAATAAACATAACAGAAAATAATTGCAAGGGCGCATCTCTTTTACGATGAATGCGTCCTTGTTTTTATTTATATGGCAACTGATCACGTGCCGGCTTACCGCGGGCACAGCTGAAAAAGAGGAGGAACCATTATGAAAAAAAGGTGATAACAGCAACGGCAATGATGGCTTTAGCAGCTATGGCAATGGCAGGATGCGGACAGTCTTCTGCTCCGGCAGAAACAACCGCAGCTGCTACCGATGCCCCAGCGGAAGATACGACCGCTTCCTCCGATGAAACGAAAGAAACCAGCGCTGGCGCCAAGGACGCGCTGAAAGGCGTAAAGCTTAAATTCGGTACCACCGCACTGTTCGCGCCGTTTACTTACTACGACACAGACGGAACCACATTGATTGGGTTTGATATCGATATGATGAACGCCCTGAAAGATTATCTGGGATTTGAGCTGGACGGTGATATCCAGGTTATGGATTATTCCGCACTGACTGCCTCCCTGGCAGAGGGAAAGCTGGATATAGGCATGGCTGCCCTGTGTGCAACCGACCAGAGAAAAGAGGTCATGAACTTCTCCAAGACATATTATGACGCAGGCCAGGTTGTCATGGTCAATACCGAAAGCAGTCCGAAAGAGATTACCGGCGAAGAAGCACTCCGAAGCGGTGACTACAAGGTAGCAGTTGAAAAAGGAACTGCCTCCCACATGTACGCACAGGCAAATTTCCCAGAATCCTGCATCGGGGTACACGATACCATCACTCCTGTTATGAATCCCTGGAACAGGGTAAGGTAGATGCCTGCTTACAGGATCTCGCCGGGCAGGAGGACAGCATGAATATCAAGTTATTCAGCAAAGAACGCTACAAAACCGGCAAGCTCCTCCTGGAGCCGGCGGTTGTATAGATATAGCATAAACGCAAAAATCGGCAGTAAACGAACCAATTTTCGTTTACTGCCGATGCTTTTACGCCTCTTTCGTCCCTTTATTCTTTCGATCCAGAATAACCAGAACCACAATCAGCGCTGCGAATCCCACGCCGGTTCCCACCCAGCCATTGGCGGTAATTCCGGCCGCCAGATAACCGAGGAAACAGCACGCCGCTACGCACAGCACATACGGGATCTGGGTCGATACGTGGTTGATGTGGTGGCACTGGGCGCCAGCCGACGCAAGGATGGTCGTATCCGAGATCGGGGAAACATGGTCGCCGCAGACCGCACCTGCCAGAATCGAAGCCGTCACGATTGTAAGGCTGTTCATATTTTCAGCGCCAACCACCGCAAATGCAATCGGAAGCAGAATACCGAAGGTACCCCAGGACGTACCAGTCGAGAACGCCAGCCCCGCCGCGATGACGAACATCAGGGCCGGCATCAGGGAGCCGACCAGCGCATTGCCGCCCACTACCTCTTTGACATAGCCGCCGATGTTTAAGTAATCCGCACTGCAGATACCAGACAGAGTCCAGGCAAGGCACAGAATCATGATCGCCGGGATCATCGCCTTGACGCCGATCGTGAAGGATTCACAGAACTCATTGAACCGGATGACACGGCGGATCATGTAAAATACAAAGATAAACACCAGGGTGAAGAAGGAACCAAGCACCAGGCTCAGTGCCGAATCACAGTTGGCGAACGCCTCAACCAGACCAACGCCGTCCAGGATGCCACCTGTATACAACATACCGCTGACGCAGAACGCAATCAGAACCAGGATCGGAAGAATCAGATCGATAACCTTTCCGTTGCCGGAGATCTCCATCGCCTCCGCCTCGACCGTCGTCTCTTTTCCGGTCTTTTTCACCTGTTCTTCATAGCGTTTCATCGCCGCGAAATCAAAATCGCCTGCTACCAAAAAGAGCATGAAGCAGATCGTGAGAAGCGCATACAGATTAAACGGAATCGTGTGAAGGAACAGACTGAAGCCGTCCACTCCGCTGTCCTCCGGAAGCGAAGAACCGACCGCTGCCGCCCAGCTTGAGATCGGCGCGATGATACAGATCGGCGCCGCCGTCGCATCGATGATGTAGGCTAACTTCGCACGTGTGATCTTGTGCTTGTCCGTCACCGGACGCATAACCGTGCCGACGGTCAGGCAGTTAAAATAGTCATCCACGAAAATCAGCATTCCGAGGAACATGGTTGCAAACAGCGCGCCCTTCTTCGTGCGGATCGCGTGGGACGCCCACTCACCATAAGCCTTCGACGCACCAGACTTTGTGATCAGTGCTACCACGATGCCGAGAAATGCCAGGAAAAGCAGAATGTTGACATTGCCCCCGATCTTCTCGCCCATGATCGCGATCATTGTTTCCACCGCATGAAGCGGATTTGGACCCGTAAATAAAAACGCGCCCGACATAATACCTATCAGCAGAGACAGGTACACCTCTTTCGTAATCAATGCAAGCGCAATGGCTACGATAGGCGGTATTAAAGAAAAAATCGTACCGCTCATAATTACCCCCTTATGGATTATCTGTACACATTCGGGCAAATTCCGCCCGTTTTTGAGCATACTGTATCTACATAATAAATGCCCCCGGGCACTTTGTCCAGCGTCCGGGGACATTTTTTCATATTTTCTCTCTTTTTACTTTCTTTTCCTGCTTTTTATTCTGCTTTCTCCAGCTCTGCCAGTTCCAGAGCTGTCGCCTCGTATTTGGCAAGAATGACATTCTGAATCATGTCTCTGGTTCCCGAATTAATCGGGTGGGCAATATCCCGGTATTCTCCATCCGCAGCCTTACGGCTCGGCATAGCAATAAAAAGTCCTTTCTCTCCCTCAATAACCTTGATATCATGAACCACAAATTCATTGTCAAGTGTGATGGATACGATGGCTTTCATCTTACCTTCCTTCTCTATCCGCCGCACTCTTACGTCTGTAATCTGCATACCCATTTACCCCTTCCGTCTGTTCTTTGATGTACCCTATAATGTAAACCGCTCGTTCTTCTCAATGACAATCTTTACATCTTCCGGTGTACCGATATGCGTCGTGTTGGCGCGGATCGTATCACGGCTCTCTACAATACAATTCTCAATCACTGTATTGTCCCCGATGTAAACATCATTTAAAATAACAGAATTCCGGATGATACAGTTATTGCCTACATATACCTTCTTAAACAGAACCGAGTTCTCCACCGTACCATTTAAGATACAGCCGCTGGATACCAGGCTGTTCTTGACATTTGCACCCGGATTGTATTTTGCCGGCGGAAGATCATCTACCTTGGAGTAGATCTCCGGGTATTCCTTGAAGAAATAGTGGCGTACATCCGGTTTTAGGAAATCCATGTTCGTCTTGTAGTACGAATCAACCGAAGCGATGTTGCTCCAGTAAGTTCCTAACTTATACGCGTAAATGCGTTTGAGGTTCTTATATCTGACTAAAATATCGGTAACAAAATCATACCGATCCTCTGCTGCACAGCGCTCCAGAAGTTCGATGAGCTGACGGCGGCGGATTACATAGATACCGCAGGAGATCATGCTGGAGGTCGCCAGCATCGGTTTTTCCTCAAAATCTGTGATACGTCCGTCATCATTTAACTTCACCAGACCGAAGCGGGTAACGTCCTCCTCCGGAGGCATCTCCTTGCATACTACGGTAATATCCGCTTTCTTTTCAATATGATACTCCAGTACCTTGCCGTAATCCAATTTATAGACACAGTCGCCGCCTGCAATGACCACATACGGCTCATGACTTTTCTTTAAGAAATCGAGGTTCTGATACAGCGCATCTGCGGTACCGCGGTACCAGTCGCTGCTCTCTGCCGTGATCGTCGGTGTGAATACATACATGCCGCCCTGCTTACGTCCGAAATCCCACCACTTGGAAGAACTCAAGTGCTCATTCAGGGAACGGGAGTTGTACTGCGTCAGTACCGCCACACTCTGGATGTGGGAATTGCTCATATTGCTCAGAGCAAAATCGACACTGCGGTAGCTGCCTGCGATAGGCATCGCTGCGATGGCTCTCTTATTGGATAATTCTCTCATTCTCTTGCTGTTGCCGCCAGCTAAAACAATCCCGATCGCTCTCATTGTATTCCACCTGCCTTTATGATATAATCGCCGCTCTCCAGCTCGCCGCCGTGATAATCGTCTGCCGTCGTCACACCGGAAATCGCTGTGTTCCGTCCTATCTTCACTCCATCCGGTATCACGGAGCGCTCTCCGATCGTTACCAGATCGAACTGATATACCTTCTTGTCGTACTTGCTCTCGGCATATTCTCCGACGCCGACCTCGGCATTCTCACCGATGGTAACGTCCTCCGCCACGATCGCCTTATCCACAACCGTGCCAGCGCCGATCGTCGTGCCCTTCATGATGATCGAATCACGGATCACCGCACCTTCTCCGATCGTAACGCCTGCTCCGATGACCGAGTTAATGACTTCGCCGTATACCTCGGTGCCCTCGCCGATGATACTGCGCTCTATCTTGGACTGCTCCGATATAAATTGTGGGGGAATAATATCGCTCTTCGTGTAAATCTTCCAGTATTCTTCATACAGGTTGAACTCCGGAATGATGTCGATCAGTTCCATGTTTGCCTCCCAGTAGGAGCCAAGGGTTCCGACATCTTTCCAGTAGCCGTTGTACTCGTATGCGAAGATACGTTTTCCAGCTGCATGGCAATACGGGATAATGTGCTTTCCAAAATCACATCCAGGCTCGTCCGAGAGCTTGATGAGCGCTTCCTTGAGCACCTTCCAGCTGAATATGTAAATACCCATGGAAGCTAAATTGCTGCGCGGATTCGCCGGTTTCTCCTCAAACTCCGTAATGCGGTTGTTGTCATCGGTTATAACGATACCGAAACGGCTTGCCTCCTCCATCGGAACCTGCATCGCCGCGATCGTCACATCCGCATTGTTTGCTTTGTGGTATTCCAGCATTACCTCGTAGTCCATCTTGTAGATGTGGTCGCCGGACAAAATCAGCACATACTCTGGATTGTACGTTTCCATGTATTCCAGATTCTGGTAGATCGCGTTCGCCGTACCGGTGTACCAATCGCTTCCTTTGCTCCGCTCATACGGCGGAAGTACCGTCACACCACCTACGTTGCGGTCCAGATCCCACGGAATACCGATTCCAATATGTGCATTCAGCCGCAGCGGCTGATACTGGGTCAGAACGCCTACCGTGTCCACTCCCGAATTGATACAGTTACTTAACGGAAAATCGATGATTCGATACTTTCCTCCGAAAGAAACCGCAGGTTTTGCTACTTTTTGAGTTAAGACACCCAGACGACTGCCCTGTCCGCCTGCCAACAGCATAGCTATCATTTCCTTTTTAATCACGATATCACCCCTCGATGCTCACATATAATGTGTATTTTAAACCTGTTTTTATTATAACATACTTCACGAAAATAGTGAACAAATTTTTAATAGAATTTGTCCCAATTTTGTACATTTTCCGACATTTTTCGTTCCTTTTACATAATATTTTCGTAATTCCGGGATGTGGAATCTAAGAGCGAACCTCCCGTGAACTGAAAAAAAGCCCTGAATCTGAGACACTTTTGACTCAAAAGCATTTCCGATTCAAGGCTTTTTTACTGTATATTCTTTCTCAATTCTTCCAGACTCATCGAATCTGCAATCCGCGGCAGCTCCTCCTGTAAGATATGGACAAAGTCTTGTATATACATCGGATGCATCGCATTCCGGTGGCTGACCAGCTCAATCTTTAACTCCCGTCCCAGGTTCCGGATCGGGAACATATAGAGTTCATCCTCCGGTTTACAGGTCTGATTGTGACGGTACGCGGCTGCCAGCAGCATTTTCGGGCACAGCGCCGCACAGATGCCGGACGCGCAGAGCAGAATCTGCGTCTCACTATCACTGATGTTATAGATGACATTAAGCTTTACATTATAACTGTCCAGATATTCCTGAATCGCATGGTTGACTTTTCCGGTCTTGAAACTCTGCGTAAACGGAATGTTGGAAAACCGTTTCAGATCAATCCCATCCTCCATCTGCCGGATCTCCTGCTTGCTAAATTCCCGCCTCAAAAGCTTGGCGGAGATAACCAGGATGATCTCATCCGTCGTCAGGGTCTGGATTTTATAATCCGGATGCGGTGACGTATTGACCCCGATAAATAAATCTACCTGTCCGTTCAACAGGCGTTCCTCCAGGATCTGTGTGTCCTCCTCCGTAAAGGATATATTTACCTTCGGGTAACACTGGTAATATCGCGGCAGCACACGGGGCAGTATGATCGGCGCGCGGGATGTACTGATTCCCAAGGTAAAACCGCCCACCGTCCCCTCCGCTATCCCCGCCAGACTCCGGCTCATACTCGTCTCCATAATCTGGATATTTAACAGGTTATGAAGCATGATCTCGCCAGCCTGCGTCAGACGGAATTTGGGACGCCGCTCAAACAACACGACATTATACTCTTTTTCCAGCCTCTTTATATGATCGCTGGCGCACTGCTGTGTAATATGAAGCTCATTTGCAGCTTTTGTAATACTCATTTCTCTGGCTACCACCAAAAAAACTTCGAATCCTATTTTCATTGTTTCCTCCGCCAGTTCTCAGTTCTATCTATTTTCTTATTCTAACCAAAAGGAGCCGTAAAAAAACAGCGCATTGACCTTTCAAGTCTCTTCTGCTGTCTTTTCACAGCCCCTTTTTCTTACGTATTTTTCTAATACTTAGTATCCGTACCCCATTAGTCTCGGAAGCCATGTGATGATTCCCGGTACATATGCAAATACAAACAGAAGCAATATTTCCGTCAAAAGGAACGGAAGCGCTCCCTTTACAATCTGTTTAAAATTCAAGCCTGAAATCGAAACCGCCGTAAACAGATTATATCCAAACGGAGGTGTTACGAATCCAACTACCAGGCAAATACAGAACAGCATACCGATGTGGAGTTCATTACATCCGAGTGCAATTCCAACCGGAATTAAAATTGGTGCCAGAATCAGAGTTGCCGCTACATTATCCATCAGACAGCCTACAATTAAGAGCACTACAACTAGTACGAAGAGATAAAGTGCCTGGCTGCCACCTACGAAGCTGATAAATGCATTGGAAATCACGATTCCGATCTGGGATTTCGATACAACCCAGGAGAACAGGGACGCCGCCGCGATGATGAAATTGACCATTGTCGATGTTTTCAGGGAATTGATCAGGATCTTCGGTAAATCTTTTACTTTCAGTTCTTTCAATGCAAAACCCAGAATCAGCGCATAAACAATGCCGACCGCTGCGGATTCGGTTGGTGTAAAGATACCGCCATAAATACCGCCTAGAATCAGAACCGGAAGTCCCAGAGCGCCCAGCGCTTTCCAGAACAATTTCATGGATTCTTTAAAATCAAACTTCATCGTCTTCGCATGTTTCAGAACCTCCGGATTCCTGTATGCGAATACGACATTGACTAACGATAACGCCAGTGCGATAACAAGTCCCGGGACAACCCCTGCCATAAACATTGCCGGAATTGAAAGATTCATTGTAACTCCATAAATAATCATGGGAATACTCGGAGGAATGATTGGTCCCAATGCACCTGCCGATGCAACTAACCCCGCGCTCGTTTCTCTGGAATAACCTGCCTTCAGCATGGAAGGAAGCATAATTGAACCAATCGCTGCTACCGTCGCCGGACCAGAGCCCGTCAGCGCTGCAAAGATCGCACAACTGAATACGGTTACAATTCCAAGTCCGCCCGGAAGCCAGCCTAAAATACTCTTCGCCCAATCGGTCAGACGTTTGGAAATACCACCGAAATCCATCAGGTTTCCTACCAAGATAAACAGTGGGACTGCAAGCAGTGTGAAGGAGTTAAGACCGTAAATCAGCCGCTGTGCGACTACCAGCATACTTCCTCCCGTTGTCGCCAGATATGCCATTCCGGCAGAAAGGATTGCAAATGCAACCGGAATGCCTAAAAGCATCAGACCAAATAATACTACTAATACAAGTGTCATAATACCGGTTTATCCTCCTTTCTCTCTGTCGCTGATACGATCATCGCAATCGCTACAAATGCCTGGAACATCAGAAGGATTCCGCCGACTGCCACGGAGGAATTGATACACCACATCGGGACAGAAAGCGCGGTGCTCAAGTTGGTTCTGGAGCTGTACGCAAGCTTTAAGCCTGCGTACAGCATTACGGTTCCATCAAAAAAGATAACTAATTCAATGATAATATCGACAATTTTTCGAAGCGTTCCATGCATCAGATCCAGGATTGCTGTTACTGTAGCATGTCCGCTTCCCTCAATCAACAAGGAAGCGCCCAGCATATGCATCCAGATAAAACAGTACCGGGCAAGTTCTTCGCTCCATGACAGTGAATTATTCAGAATGAAGCGGAAAAACACCTGTGCCACACAGGCAACAATCAGGACAATAAAGATCACCATTCCTATGTAACTGACGCACTTATTAATTATGTCTGAAACCTGCTCTAATTTTTTCATGCTGTCAAACCCTCTTTCTGCAATCACCCCTCCGTGCCGGTCAGGGATTTAATCTGATCCACCCACTCAGAACCGATGTAGGATTCCATCTCGTCATAGCACGGCTGTACGGCACTCTGGAATGCCTCTGTATCTACATCCTCAGAAGATACGATCGTCATGCCCTGAGACGTCAGATCCGA
This sequence comes from Clostridium fessum, assembly GCF_027698965.1. Taxonomy (NCBI): domain Bacteria; kingdom Bacillati; phylum Bacillota; class Clostridia; order Eubacteriales; family Clostridiaceae; genus Clostridium; species Clostridium fessum. Next base: position 118,250 of record NZ_JAQEQF010000010.1, on the reverse strand, counting down.
CTCCATCTTTTCAGCGGTTGCATCGTTATTTTCACGTGTTTCTTTGGCTGCTTCCTGTGCTGCTTCTTTTAAAATCGCCTGATCTTCCTCAGATAAGGACTCATATACGCTGGTAGAAATACATACCGGAAGTGGAGAATAGAACAGGTTTACATTATCAATGTATTTGCAGATATCCGGGAAACCGTTGGTATATAATACGCTTAACGGTGCATCACAGCCATCTACGGTACCCTGCTGCAGAGCGGTTAAAAGCTCGCCCCATGCCATCGGGGTTGCATTTACACCCAGTGCCTTATAAGCAGACAGGTAAATCTTTGTCTCCATGCAGCGGATCTTCAGTCCATTCAAATCGGACGGTGCTTTGATTTCTTTGTCCTTTGTACATAACTGACGGAATCCGCCCTCAGAAAATGCAAGACATGTAACGCCTGTTCCGTCCATATTGTCGATCAGGGACTGACCGAAATCGCCGTCTACGATCTCACGTGCCTGTGCCAAATCGCTAAAAATGAACGGAAGATCCAATGCACCGTTTGCCGGTACATAAGAAGAAACATATGCATTCGTCATGACTGCCATGTCGCATGTTCCGGTCTGCATGCCTTCCCACATCTCCGGCTCGGAACCAAGCTGACTGCTCGCATACAGGTTGACCGCAATTCTGCCCTCGGATTTTTCTTCCACGATCTCTTTGAATTTGGTTGCTGTAAAGTGATACGGATCATCTGCGTTTGCTGCGGTCGTATAACCGATGCTGAGTGTTGTCTCGGCATTCGGGTTAGCGGTGTTCTCGACTGCCGCCTGTGTTCCTGCCGCCGCTGCCTGTGTGGTACCACCTGCCTGTCCGCCGCCGCACGCTGTCATGCTGAGCGCTGTCACTGCTGCTAATGCCCCTGCCAATACTCTGTCTTTCCTCATAATGTAAAATCCTCCTTCTAAAAAATGTGCATTTATATAAATTTATCTGCATACCACTTCTTCCGGTACCTTCTGGACCATGTCCCGTATCTGTGCTTCCGCAATCCCACAGGTCAGCATCACGGCGATAAACCGTTTCAATTCCGAAACGGGTGTCGGCGCCCCTTTCTGCCCTCGGTCCGTTGCCAGATATACGTGTCCACTTCCAACGGTCCGAATCGTCTCTGCCATCTCTTCCGGCATCACACTTTTCTGTGCCAGATTAAACCAGTTCTTCTCAATCACAACCCCCAGCTTCGCCAGTTCCGCCTGATCGTCTCTTCCTATCCTCGTCCTTGGAAACTCTGGATGTGTCAAAATCATATTGACCCCCCGTTTCCGTCCTTCCCTGCATAAAATCAGGGATTCCTCCGGGCTGATATGTCCTGTTGCCAGAAATGCGTCCTTTTCCTTGATAGCATCCATGATGTCGTAGACGCATTCTTTTAATGTTCCATCCTGTTCCAGAATGGTAATACCCCTGCGGTCGAAGAAATCTCCCTCCATGTTTCCGAATACTAGGCTGTTTTTCGCATCCCGGGTCGGCATCCATACAATTTTTGCCCCCGCCCGCAATGCATTTTTCACCGCGTATACATTCAAGCCCCCTGCCGGGCAGTTGAGGCAGAGCCCGCCATACGCTTTCGCCTTACAGCCGCTGTAGCGGTTGATCAGTTCTGCCCGCAAAGCCGTTGATTCATAATGACTTTTCAGCATCACTCCCGCCATTCCTGCCGCGTCTGCCTCCCGGATCAACTGGAATCCATCCAATTCTCTCGGAAAAACAGAGGGCGATGAATGTACATGTAAATCGTATGCACCTTTCAGAAGCTCTTCCGCTTTTTTATTTGCGTCAAGTTCAGTCATAATTCTTCTGTCTACACCCTTTCCGTTTGATAGACTCTTTGAAAGTATTCCGCGGTTTTCTTTCTTTATCCCCATTCTAACACCGGGCATTTGTCTCTGTAAAACAAGTATTCACAGAGTTGACACAATACCCAGCTTGTTTTCTGCCCTTTCCTTCTGTTTTTGCATTTGTTTCTGTTAATTCTTAAAGCTGTCACTTTTTATACGGGCAGGTTTCTTCCCCTAGCAAATTTCCCTCCGTCCCTTGAATCTACAAGGAAAATACAGTATAATGAAAGTTAAACACGGTCTGCACACTGCAGGGCAGTCCGCATGAGAAAGTTTATTTTGCAAAATAAGGAGTTTACTGAGATGAATTTAACCACTGTAAGAGAAATTTACCGTTCCAGAGAGACGTATCTGGACAAAGAAGTTCAGATCGGCGGCTGGGTACGAAGTGTGCGCGGTTCCAAGAACTTTGGCTTCATCGTTGTGAGCGATGGCAGCTACTTTGAGACGCTTCAGGTTGTTTACCATGATACAATGCCGAACTTTGCGGAGATCTCCAAGTTAAACGTAGGCGCATCCATTATCGTAAAAGGTACCCTGGTTGCGACCCCGGAGGCAAAGCAGCCGTTCGAGATTCAGGCGACCGAGGTAGCCGTTGAGGGACCGTCCGCTTCGGATTATCCGCTTCAGAAGAAACGCCACAGCCTTGAGTATCTGCGTACCATCTCCCACCTGCGTCCGAGAACTAACACCTTCCAGGCTGTGTTCCGTGTACGTTCCCTGGCAGCTTACGCGATCCATCAGTATTTCCAGGAGCGCGATTTCGTATATGTCCACACTCCACTGATTACCGCAAGTGACTGCGAGGGCGCCGGTGAGATGTTCCAGGTTACCACGATGGATCTGAACAATGTTCCGAAAAAGGACGACGGCACGGTTGACTACTCTCAGGATTTCTTCGGAAAACCGACCAACTTAACCGTCAGCGGTCAGTTAAACGGCGAGACCTACGCGATGGCATTCCGCAATATCTACACCTTCGGACCGACCTTCCGCGCAGAGAACTCCAACACGACCCGTCATGCAGCTGAGTTCTGGATGATCGAGCCGGAGATGGCATTTGCGGATCTGAACGACAACATGGAAGTTGCCGAGGATATGTTAAAATATGTCATCCGCTACGTCTTAGAGCACGCACCAGAAGAGATGAATTTCTTCAACCAGTTCATCGACAAGGGACTCCTTGACCGCTTAAACCACGTATTAAATTCCGAGTTCGGTCATGTAACCTACACCGAGGCCGTCCGCATCCTCGAAGAGCACAACGACGAATTCGACTACAAGGTATTCTGGGGCTGTGACTTACAGACCGAGCATGAGCGCTACTTAACCGAGAAGATCTTCCAGAAACCGGTCTTCGTTACCGATTATCCGAAGGAGATCAAGGCATTCTACATGAAGATGAACGAGGACGGCAAGACCGTTGCAGCGATGGACTGTCTCGTACCGGGCATCGGCGAGATCATCGGCGGCAGCCAGCGTGAGGACAGCTTAGAGAAGTTAGAGGCGCGTATGGACGAGCTTGGACTCAAAAAGGAGGACTACGATTTCTATCTGGATCTGCGTAAATACGGTTCCGCAAGGCACTCCGGATTTGGTCTTGGATTCGAGCGCTGCGTGATGTACTTAACCGGCGTTTCCAACATCCGTGATGTCATCCCGTTCCCGAGAACCGTAAACAACTGTGAACTGTAAACAATAAGCAACTATGGGGCTGTCGCAAATACTGGAATCTGCTTTCTGCTATTTGCAGCAGTCCCTTTTCTATTATTATTTCAATATGTACATACGGAGTGACAGACTCCTGAAAGGGGGAGAGAATGTGAAATTTATCCATACCGGCGATATCCACTGGGGCATGTCCCCGGACAGCGACAAGCCTTGGAGCCGGGAGCGCAGCCGCGATATCCGCGATACGTTTACCGCCATCATCGCCAAGGCAAAGGAGCTGCGCGTGGACTGCCTGTTCATCGCGGGGGATCTGTTCCACCGCCAGCCGCTGCTGCGCGACCTGAAAGAGGTCAATTACCTGTTTTCCACGATCCCGCAAACACAGGTTGTCATCATCGCGGGCAATCACGACCGGATCCGCAAAAATTCAGCTGTTTTAAGCTTTTCCTGGGCTTCCAACGTGACGTTTCTGGAAAGTGAGGATGTCTCATCCGTCTATTTTGAGGATATCAACACCGAGGTGACCGGCTTTTCTTACTATACTGCGGAGATCCCGGAGCCGCGCCTCGATACTCTTGAAGCGCCGGAGGATGGAAAAATCCACATTCTGCTGGGGCACGGCGGCGACGCGAACCACGTCCCGATCGACCGGGCGGCGCTGGCTTCCTCCGGATTTTCGTATATCGCACTGGGGCACATCCACAGGCCAGAGATCCTACTGGACAAAAAGATGGCATACTGCGGTTCCCCGGAGCCGCTTGATAAGACCGAGACCGGCAGGCACGGCATCCTTTACGGCGAGATCGACCCGGAAAGCTGTCAGGTAACGACACTGGACTTTATTCCGATGGCGAAGCTCCGCTACATCCCGCTCATCGTCCGCGTCACGCCGGATACGACCAACACGGAGCTGTACTTAAAAATCGCCCATGAGATCGAACAGCGCGGCAATGACAATATTTTCCGCTTCAAGGTGCAGGGCATGCGCGATCCCGATATTTCCTTCGATCTGGACGCCTTAAAGCTGCGTTTCCGCATCGCGGATATCATCGATGAGACGGAACCGCAATACGATTTTTCCGCCCTGTTTGCCGAGCATCCAAGCGATATGATCGGCTTTTACATCCAGGCACTGAAAAAACCGGACATGAGTCCGGTGGAGAAAAAGGCGCTGTTTTACGGCATCCACGCCCTGCTTCTCACCACCGATGAAAGGAGTTAGCTTCCATGCGTTTTCTTGATCTTTATATCAGTGGGTTTGGAAAATTTCATGACACAGCCGTCTCCTTTGAGGATGGGTTAAACGTCATTTACGGTAAAAATGAAGCCGGCAAATCCACGATCCACACCTTTATCCGCGGCATGCTCTTCGGCATCGAGCGTCAGAGGGGGCGCGCCGCCAGAAACGACATCTACAGCAAATATGAGCCGTGGGAAAACAGCGGCACCTACGAGGGGCAGCTCCGGCTTGAATCCGACGACGGCACCATTTACCGGATCGAGCGCTCGTTCCAGAAAAATAAGAAGGAATTTACCGTCATCAACGAGACGACCGGACGCGAGGAACCGGACGGCCGCGCCGTTTTGCAGGAAATTTTGGGCGGCATGAGTGAAACCATGTACAACAACACCATCAGCATCAGCCAGTTAAAGAGTGCGACCGATGAAGGCATGGTTTCAGAACTGAAAAACTATATTGCTAACATGAATACCTCTGGCAATATGGCGCTCAATATCACTAAGGCGACCGCCTATCTGAAAAATCAGCGCAAACAATTTGAATCCCAGTTAAGCCCGGAGGCTTCGGTCAACTATACCTCCCTTCTTAGCGAGATCCGCGCGCTGGAACGCGAGCTTTCTTCGCCAAAATACGAGAATCAGTTACAGGAATACTCAAAGCTGCGTGACTCGGTCCGAAATGAACTGGAACATCAGAAAATAGAAAAAGAAGATTTATCCGACCGGCTGCAGAAGAGCCGTCAGGTACTGGATGAGTTTTCCTTTACGGACGAGGCGTCCATCGAGGCGTACCGCAGTCAGGCTGAAACACTCTACCAGGACTATCAGCATGCACAGGTGTCTTCCTCCAGCAAGGGATCCCGGTTTTTCCAGGTGTTTTTCTTTGTCACAGCGGCGATCTGCGCCATCTGCGCGGCATACTGCGGATATCTGGCGTTCTTCCCGCTTCCGTCCCCGTGGCTGGGAGCTGGTCCCACCGCCCTCATCTTTGGCGTCGCTGCTCTTGTGCTTCTCATGCTGGGAACCTGCGTCACACGGCACCGGAGCCGCCGCAAGCAGGAGGCGGAGAAAAGCGCCTCTGTTTTATCGGAGATTTTGCGCCGCCACCTGGGCGAATCCGAGATTTCGGATGAATCCATGAAGCTTTTGTCCCAGCGGCTGGACCGCTTCATCACGCTCTGCCACGCCGTTACAAACTCAGAGGATTCACTGGTAAAACGTTCCGAACAGATCTCGGCGCTGATGGCAAAGCAGAATGACTGCAGCCTTGTCATCGAGGAACAACAACGCGTCCAGTGGGAGTTAGAAAAAAAGCTGGAGCACCTATCCGCCTGCAAAGACCGGGCAGCGGCGCTCAAACACATTTTAAATGAAAATGAGCGCATCCATCAGGAGATCGCCTCTGTGGATCTGGCGCTTGATACCTTAAAAGAGCTTTCCACCACCATCCGGGATTCTTTCGGTCTGTACTTAAATAAGACTGCGTCCGACCTGATCGCCGGAATTACCGGCGGAATTTATTCCAGCATCAGCATCGATGAGAACCTGAATGCGTTTTTAAACACCCGCCGGAAGCTGATCCCGCTTGAACAGGTCAGCAGCGGCACCGCCGACCAGATCTATCTGGCGCTGCGCCTCGCCGCCGCCCACTTTATCCAGGGCGATGCAGACCGGCTGCCGCTCATCTTTGACGACAGCTTCGTCCTCTACGACGACGAGCGCCTGAGAACCGTCCTCAAATGGCTGCCAACCGCCTATTCCGGGCAGATTCTTGTATTTACTTGTCATGAGAGGGAGATGCGGGTGCTGAAGGAAGAAGGAGCTGCGGTGCATGAAGTGCGGTTGTAGGACTCCTTTCATACATAACCGTGATATTGCCTGTTTCCTATGACATTAAAAAGAACGCCATTTTCTGACATGTATTGGTCCGGAAATGACGTTCTTTTTGTTTCTATTTTAAAGGTCTATTTTTAGTCCCGTATTCCCGCCCGATACTTCGCCAGCAGCTTATTGATACGTCCAGTCGGATTTAACAGCTCGCTTAAGGAGGCATCGTGGTTCAGGTTATCGATGATGAGCGCGATGTATTTGCTCATATCGACGCTGATATAGTACGGTCTGGAGAGAAGCTCCGGTGTCTGGTATACCAGGTTGGTGGTCAGGACGCGGTCGATCAGACCGTTCTCATAGTACTCGTCAAACTTCTGCAGTCCGTTGGTAAACAGACCGAAGGTCGCGCATACGAATACCTTTCTCGCCTTGCGGCTCTTTAATTCCTTCGCTACATCTAACATGCTCTCGCCAGAGGAGATCATATCATCGATGATCAGGACATCCTTGCCCTCTACGCTGGATCCCAAGAACTCATGGGCAACGATCGGGTTGCGTCCGTTGACGATCCTGGTGTAATCGCGGCGTTTGTAGAACATACCCATGTCGAGTCCCAGCACGTTGGAGAAGAAGACAGCGCGGGACATACCGCCCTCATCCGGGCTGATGACCATCATGTGATCGCTGTCGATCTCCAGCTCTTTCTCATTTTTCAGCAGATATTTGATAAACTGGTAAATCGGCTGAACGGTCTCAAATCCCTTGAGCGGAATCGCGTTCTGGACACGCGGATCGTGTGCGTCAAAGGTAATGATATTCTCAACGCCCATATCTACCAGCTCTTCCAGCGCCAGCGCGCAGTCCAGGGACTCGCGGCCAGAGCGCTTATGCTGGCGGCTCTCATACAGAAACGGCATGATTACGTTGATACGACGTGCTTTTCCGCCTGCTGCCGCAATGACACGTTTCAGATCCTGATAATGATCATCCGGGGACATATGGTTTACCATGCCGCACAGAGAATATGTCTGGCTGTAGTTGCAGACATCCACGATCAGATATAGATCATCGCCGCGCACCGACGCCTTGATCTCGCCCTTTGCCTCGCCGGAACCAAATCTCGGTGTGTTTGCCCCGATGATGTAGGAGTCTCTCTGATAACCTGAAAATGCGATCGACGTCTTGTGCTCGCTCTCGCGCTCATTTCTCCAGTCCACCAGATATTTGTCTACCTTGCCTACCAGTTCCTCACATCCCTTTAATGGAATCAGTCCCAGCGGACCTACCGGTATCGTCTCAATGATTTTCTCTTCGTACAGCATTTTCCATTTTCCTCCAGCCTGTTTACTCTCTGTTAATTCGCTTTTTTTGCATATGTTAGCGCATTCTAACGTCTCTTTTATATCATTATGTCCCTTATAAGTCAACCCATTACCGGTTTTCCAGCTTTTTTCGTATCCGGATATCCTCGCCGTAGAGCGGAATGATCTGATACTGGCTTATGATCCGTGACATGACGCGATCGGTAAACTCGTCGCGCATCTCATTGACCGGCAGATTGGTGGAAATGATCGTGCCTTTCTTCCGGTTTAAGCGCTCGTTGACCACATAGAAGAGCTGGGAAGTCGTAAACGTATTCACCAGTTCCGTCCCCAGATCGTCGATGATCAGCAGATCGCACTCTAATAAATACTGGGAGCGGTCGCGATCCTCATCGGTCGCATCATTTGCGAAGCGGTCCCTTGAAAATATCTCATACATCTCCACCGCTGGGAGATACACGACGCTGAAACAGCGCTCAATCAGCTCTTTCGCGATGCAGTTGCTTAAAAACGTCTTTCCAAGCCCCGTTTTTCCGGTAAATAAGATATTTCCCTTTTCTTCTTTAAATCCGTCCACATAGCGGTGGCAGAACGCCGTCACCTGCTCCATATATGCGCGGGCAGTCTTGCCGCTACGCGGATCGATCTTCGTGTCATCAAAATAATCATAGGAAAAATGAGAAAAATTTTCCCGCTCCAGCACTTCCCGGATATTCGACTGGGCGTATAACAGATCGATCTCCCGCTGACGGAAACAGTGGCATTTTATGCCGTCTTTGTACCCGGTATCCTTACAGTCCGGACAATTATACTGCATTTCCAGATAGTCCGCCGGATAGCCGTAGGCGCTCATCAGCACCTGGCGCTGCTCTTTCAGGTCTGCGATTGTCCCTCGCAGACGTTTCACCGCGTCCGCATCGCCCGCCAGAAGCTCTTTCGCGCTCTTGACCGCCGCGGCGGCGATCGCGTCGTTCATCTCCCGGACCGCCGGTATTTTCTCATAGACCTCGTCAACCCGCGCGTCCAGCTCATGTTTCTTCTGAAGCTGTGTCCGGTTATAAACACGCATGATCGATTCATACTGCGAATTACTGAGTGCCATCGTCCCCTCCTGTCTTCTGCGCTCCGTTTATCATGCTCCATACCATCTCGTCGTAATCATATCCGTGTTCCTCCAGATTGTGGAACCGGTTGGAAGAACGGCTGCTGCCTGCAGACGCCTGCCGGCGCTTCGCCCCGCCTTCTTCCTTCCGTTTTTTATCTAGCTCTGACACATCCCGGAAGCTCTTGACCCCGGCATTTTTCCAATCCCGCAGGATCTTGTCTGCATAGTCAAACGACGGTTTATGTATCTGCCGGATCGTGCGGCTGCACGCCTCGACGATCAGCTCGCGCGTGAAACCGTACTCCCAGAACCATTTTTCGATAAATTCACTCTCGACCTCCGCCGGGCTCCGGTCCGAAAGCCCCATCGCCCGCATAACCGCGAATGAACCCTTCGTGTAGCCCCTGCCGCTCGCTTTCGCCTGTTCCACATCCTTGATGCCGCGCTTATGCCAGCCGAGCGCCACCTTTTCCATATAGCGCAGGCTGGTGTGATGGTTCTGCACGCAGTACTCAATCAGGTATTCCAGCAATTCCCCGGAAAATCCCAGATTCGAATAGAGATTTCCAAGAATCTGGCAGTCCGTCGGTGTGAGCAGCTTGTTTAAATACTGCTGGGCAATATAAATGAGCTGCTTAAACGACTCATCCGAGGTCAGGCGTGACATATCGCAGGCTGCGGCTTCCCGCGCGGCAGTTTTTGTAGATGGCGCAAAGGAACCAGCGCCCGCCAGGGATTCCGTTGAAGCAAAAACCGGCGAAATTTGCTGTCCCGGCGTCTCCTGAAACGATCGCTGTGCCTCTTCACCGACTTCCGTTCCCAGCACCCCGGCTCTCTGCCAGTATGCCAGCGCGCGCTGCACGTCCGCCTCCGTGTGATTGAGCGCGTCCGCAATCTGTCCGATCGAGACTTCCTCCTGCTGGTGGCGGAGCAGGTACAGATATACCTTCACATATTCTCCACTGGCTCCCGCCATATATGTATCAATAAATACGTCCGGAACCGGCGTCGCGCCCACCGCCAGCCGGTTTTTGAGTCCTATTCCCATCGTCTAACTTCCCTCTTAGCCATTCTGTGTCCTCACATTTCCTGTTACCATTTATCTATCAGCAGCCTGCGGCTGTGTAAACCATTCAAACTGCTGTATTTTACTTTTATTTTGAAATATTCTCTATTTGTTCCATCAAAATCTTCCTGTTTTCTTACTTTTCCACCGTTTTGATTTTGTTTCCGGACTTTTCCACAATTTTGCTCCGGGCAAGACAGTTTTCATCCATTTATCACAGGCTCACTGCGTCTGTTCCTATCATAACATACCTTTTTTTAAAATGAAATACTCCTAATTATGGTTCGCGGCCGACACTTTTAGACCAATTTTTCCACTATTTTGATTGTGGATAATGTGGATAATGTGGAAAAAGCCTTCAAAAATCCTCAAAAAATAACCCTTCCTCCGACAAAATCCTTATTTTATCAACATTTTCGGCATTTCCCCATTTCCGCATTTAGGCGCAAAAAATCCACATAGTTCCTTTACATAATATGTTGAAAACTATGTGGATAATGTGGATAACTATATGTACTCTGGGAGTGCATCTATTTCGCAAGGAGGTTTTCCCCTACATTTACAACGTCTCCGGCGCCCATGGTTATCAACAGGTCGCCCTGTGTACAATGTTCCATGACAAATTTTTCTATTTCATCGAACGTCGGCAGATACCATGCTTCTTTTCCTTTTTCTTTTAGAAGTTTCACGATATCCTCTGAGCTGATGCCGAGCGTGTCCGTCTCGCGCGCCGCGTAGATATCCGCCAGAATGACTTTATCTGCCAGTGAGAGCGCCTCGGCAAACTGCGGCAGAAATGCCTTCGTCCGCGTGTAGGTGTGCGGCTGGAAAATGCACCAGAGTGTCTTGTGTGGATAGTTCTGCGCCGTCTTTAAGGTAGCCTCGATCTCATGCGGATGATGCGCATAGTCGTCGATGATGGTAAATCCATTTACCTCACCCTTCTTTTCGAACCGGCGGTTGGTTCCGGTAAAATGTGCCAGTCCCACGCGGATGGCGTCCATGGAGATGCCATTTTCCAGGGAAACAGCGATGGCTGCCAGCGCATTGTATACATTGTGCTCACCTGCCACACCGAGCGTCAGGCGCTCTTTCTTCTCACCGCCGATATAAAGATCGAAGGACGGATGCGCGTAATCGTCATACTGGATATCACCGGCACTGTAATCGTTGCCGCGGCTGTGACCAAAAGTAATAACCTTGCCTTTTGCCGCTTCTATGATCCCCTGATAGTTCTCGATATCGCCGTTGATGACAATCGCGCCCTGAGCCGGTACGCGCTCGGCAAACAACTTGAAAGAATGACGGATATCCGCCAGATCCTTGAAGAAATCGAGATGGTCTTCTTCTATATTAAGGATGACCGCCATCGTCGGGTAGAAGGATAGGAAGCTGTTGGTATACTCACACGCCTCCGTCACGAAAAATTCCGGTCCGCCGACACGGATGTTGCCGCCGATCGCCGGAAGAATGCCGCCGACCGAGATCGTCGGGTCATTTTTCGCCTGCAAGAAAATTTCCGTCACCATCGAAGTGGTCGTCGTTTTGCCGTGTGTTCCGGCAATCGCGATCGCATTTTTATAGTTCCGCATCATCTCGCCCAAGAGTTCCGCACGGGTCAGCATCGGGATGCCGCGCCGTTTTACTTCCTGAAATTCCGGGTTATCCGGGTGAATCGCCGCCGTGTAGACTACCACATCGATGCCATCCTGGATATTCTCCGCTTTCTGTCCGATATATACCTTCGCGCCGCGCGCCTCCAGGTTATCGGTCAGCTCCGAACGGTGTGCGTCCGAGCCAGACACGGTAAATCCCTCGTCCATCAAAATCTCTGCCAGTCCGCTCATGCTGATACCGCCGATTCCGATGAAATGGACGGATTCTGGTTTATTAAAATCAATCTGATATACATTCTCACTCATATTTGTGCATTCCTTCCCCGCCGCAGGCGGTTTTTGTTTTCGCAGACGCCATAGAAAAACGATATGGAACCGCGAGGCATTGTGTTTTCACGTCCTTTTAATTTAACTTCTTTTACATGAAATTGTCAATATAAGGCAAAAAAAAATAAAAGATACACGCCAGCCATCGCACTGCGATCCGTCTGTAACATGCATCTTTTATATCATTTAAGTTATGTCTTTTTCTTAGCGTCCCGTTGCCAGACACTTGCCGAACAGCATGGTTTTATAACGGTTTAACGCCGCCAGAAGAATGCTTCCCAGCACACCGATTGCCAGCACCTCGCCGATCCCGACGGTCAGCATCATGAACGGAATCAGATCCTCAGAGCCGTATGCAAACCGGAGCACCCACGGTACAATGATCGTGTTAGCCAGGATCGGCGGTACACATACCAAAACCTTACTCTTGCGGAGCGCATAGGAGCCGACTGCCCCGATCAGGGTTGCCAGGCTTCCGAATACGATATCCAGTCCGGCTGCCCCGCAGAACAGATTGGATAAAAAGCATCCGACAAAGAGTCCCGGAATCGCTGCCGGGGTAAAGAACGGCAGGATGCAGAGTGCTTCCGAAATACGGAACTGCACCGGTCCGAAACTGATCGGCTGGAATGCCATCGTCAGCGCTACGTAGATGGCCGCGATCGCCGCACCATACGCCAGAAAATACGTGTTTTTCAGGTTGTTTTCTTTCATATTCAATTCTCCTTTAGTTTTGTTTTACGAGTGGAAGGTCACGAACACTCGATTCATTTTACGCCGGAAATCGGCGGCAGCCCTGTAAGACCTTGTTTTTGCGGGCTTTGCAACGGGTATGAGTATAACATAGAGCAGATAGAAATACAAGTTTTCTTTTCGCTTATCGCCACTGCAAGTTCTACCACTTTGCCATAAAAAAGCACTTTCCCTTTCTTTCTATCTCCTGTATAATAGAATCTACGTGATTTTGTGCCGGATGCTGCACAGACAGTTGGATCATTCGGGAGATATTGCATTTGCACATTTAACTCAGCTCCCCGACACTCGTCAACCCCATTTCATCATCACAAAGGAAGTATGTATTTTATGAAAGCACTCTACGAACGCTGGACAGCCATCAGCCTGCCTAAACGAATTCTGGGCGGCATGATTCTCGGCGCTGTTCTGGGAATGGTGATTCCGCAGGCAGTCGGACTCTCAATCCTTGGAAATCTATTTGTCAACGCATTAAAGGGCATCGCGCCCCTGCTCGTATTTTTCCTTGTTATCAGTTCCCTCTGCCAGGCAAAGCAGAGCCACGGCGGCATCATCCGCACCGTTATCTGCCTTTACCTGTTCAACACACTGCTCGGCGCTGTGATCGCGGTCGTCGCAAGTAAACTGTTCCCGATCACCCTGACACTTGCACAGGCTGCAGAAGAAACCTCTGCCCCGCAGGGAATCGCAGAAGTCCTGCAGACACTTTTATTAAATGTCGTAAAGAACCCGATCACCTCCATCGCAGAGGCAAACTACATCGGTATCCTGGCGTGGGCGGTTCTCTTCGGCGTGGCGATGCGCGGCGCCAGCGAACGCACGAAAGAAATTATGGACAATTTTGCGGCGGCACTGTCCAAGGTTGTTACCTGGATCATCAACTTTGCCCCGTTCGGTATTCTCGGACTTGTGTTTGACACTGTATCCACCAACGGTTTACAGGTATTTACCGAATATGGACGGCTTCTCGCCGTGCTGGTTGGCTCGATGCTGTTTATCTACTTCGTAACCAACCCGATTCTCGTATACTGGTGCATCCACCAAAACCCGTTCCCGCTGATTTTCAAGTGTCTGAAACGAAGCGCGGTCACCGCCTTCTTTACCCGGAGCTCAGCGGCAAATATCCCGATCAACATGGAAGTCTGCGAGGAAATGGGACTGGACAAAAATACCTACTCTGTTACCATCCCGCTCGGTGCGACCATCAATATGAACGGTGCGGCTGTTACCATCACCGTCATGACGCTGGCGGCAGCCAATACACTGGGAATTCCGGTGGATATTCCGACCGCCATCATTTTAAGCGTCCTGTCGGCACTTTCCGCCTGCGGCGCATCCGGTGTTGCCGGTGGTTCCCTGCTCTTAATTCCGCTTGCCTGCTCCTTGTTTGGCATCTCCAGCGATGTCGCCATGCAGGTCATCGGTGTTGGATTTATCATCGGTGTAGTACAGGATTCGGTCGAGACAGCACTCAACTCTTCCTGCGATCTTCTGCTTTCCGCAGCGGCACAGTTTAGGGAGTGGAGAAAAGAAGGACGGGAGATTACCTATTAAAATTATATTATATGCATATTGAAATCAATTTTTCCATATGCTATAATGCCAATAGGCAAACGAATGACAGTACTCACAGAGTACACAAAAAGCCCCCGGTGTGTGCTGACACCGGGGGCTCGCCTTTTTTGAAAAGGAGGCTTAAACCTTTGCTACCTACTCATCTCCATCCAGCCACTTACAAATATAGTAAGCCACAATGCTGGCTATCACAGAGAGCACGAATGACAGTATTCCTCCCACACAGTACACCCCCTTTCCGCACCTGTCTAGGGGTGGTAGCTGTATCAGTATAACACAGAAATTAATCACTCGCACTATATTTGTGCTTCTGCATCTTTTTTAATTGCATTTTAAAAGCGGCTAGATTTTTTCCAGCCGCTTTTATCTTATTTATTCTTCTTATAGATAATCCACAACCCCCGCAATAACAATTCATCATCTAATTCTATCTGATGCCGGCACAGCGGAATGATTTTTCTGGCAAGACCGCCGGTGGCTACAACGGTGGCTTTCTGGCCGAGTTCCTCTTCAATCCGGTCTACCATGCCGTCGATGCAGGACGCATTGCCATAGAGAGCGCCGCTCTGCATACATTCAACCGTATTCTTGCCGATCAGGCGCTTTGGCGGGTCAAGGCTGATGCGCGGAAGCTGGGCGGTCCGGCTGGTCAGGGAATTCATCGATACACCTATTCCCGGCAGAATCATGCCGCCGATGTACTGCTTGTTCTCATTCACCACACAGATGGTGGTTGCCGTTCCCATATCGATCAGAATAAGCGGCACCGGATACCGGTTGATTCCCGCGACGGCACCGACGATCAGATCAGTACCGACGGAGGACGGATTGTCCATCAGCACTTCCAGGCCGATATTCATATCCACATTGACGACCAGAGCTTCCTGCCCCGTCACCTTGCGGATCGCCTCCCGCATCAAGGATGTAACCGGCGGTACTACCGAACCGATGATCGCGCCGGTGATCTCACTTACCTTGATTTCCCGCAGCTCCAGCACCATTTTCAGGGAAATCGCATAGTCAAGCTCTGTTTTCCCGCTGTCTGTCGCCATCCGCTCGGTAAAGAGGATTTCCCCATCCTCAATACAACCGAGAACCACATTCGTATTTCCGATATCCAATGCCAAAATCATACTGTCTTACCCCCTGCTTTTTTCCAGAGCCGGTACAAATTTTGCCCGGTAAAGCGCTGCGCCGACTGCACCGGTGATGATTGTGGACGATACCATCTCGCATACTGCATTGATTCCTACGAAACCGCATACGAACAGGATGATATTTTTTCCGCCGATCAGCCCCTGCATATATTCGGTATTGCCAAACAGAACGACTAAAGCCGTCATAAAGAAAACTGTATTTAAAAACGCGGAACAGAATCCGGTTACCAGACTTGCCATGTACGCATCGGTTCTGCGGCGTACAAACTGGAAAATGTAGCCTAACAGAAGACCATCCAGCATACGTGGAACGAATCTCTGCACAAATGCCAGAAACGGGTTAATGCTGAAAAGCATCGCGCCCATCGCACTGCTGCCGCCGATGCCGATGCACTGTAAAAAGCTGGTCATGCCGAAAACTGCACCGATCGCTGCGCCGCCTGCCGGTCCCAGCGTGATCGCCGCGATCGCAACCGGAATCACATTAAATGTAATCGCCAGCGGCCCAATATTCAGATATCCGAGGGGGGTGTACGCCATCAGCAGAAGAATGCCGGTCATAAGACCTAAGATGACAAGTTTAGATGTGTTGTTTGTTGTGTTCATGAAATTTTCCTCCTTGTTATTATTCCCGGTTTGAAAACCTGCTGCACCTTTTGTTCACCAGCCTGCCGCTCACCTGCGCCAATATCATGTGCATAAAATCCTTACAAATTCCGTTCTTTCCGGCGATACCATCCAGAAAAGCCGCGAGCCAGGGCATTTTAATTCCCCGTCTCTTCCGGTATGATTCTCCATCTCAGATACAGATCCGTATGCAGATACGCACATTCCGGCAGAAGTTTCTTTCTTCTGCCGCTTTCCGCAGATTTGCTGCCAGCACGTTCGGTGCCTGTTTTCTATGGGATACAATACAACTGCTGCCGCCTGTCCCTGTTCACATCCAGTGAAAACCAGGTCAGCCAGCAGACACCTCCACACTATATCACATCACTTTTCAACATACAACCAACAATTCTACCAGAATATGTGCTGTTTTTTATTGTCTTTTCACAAAATACATGTTTCTTTCCTCTCCTGTTATGTGCGCTTACCAAAGCCCCAACAGAGAACGGAAGCCAAAAAGGGTTTACAATTTTTCCTCCAGATGCTATGCTGTTCGAAAATGACCCAGAAAACCAGAGTACAAACCGAAAGGATATATATTATGTTAACTGGAAAAACGATTATTTTGGGAGTAACCGGCGGAATCGCCGCATACAAGGCGGCGAACCTTGCCAGCCTTTTAAAGAAACAGCACGCGGATGTACACGTGATTATGACTAAAAATGCGATGGAATTTATCACACCGCTTACCTTTGAGACCCTGACCGTCAATAAATGCCTGACGGACACCTTTGACCGGAATTTTAAATTTGAGGTAGAACATATCGAACTGGCTAAAAAAGCGGATCTGGCGATCATCGCACCGGCAACCGCTAACGTCTGTGCCAAACTGGCACACGGACTTGCCGATGATATGCTGACGACCACGCTCTTAGCCTGCCAGTGCCCGCGCATCATTGCTCCGGCGATGAACACACGGATGTATGAGAATCCTATTACCCAAGATAATCTCCGCCTGTTAGAACATTACGGCTTTACCATCATCGAACCGGCAAGCGGTCTGCTCGCCTGCGGCGATTCCGGAAAGGGCAAATTTCCGGATGAGGGGCTGATCCTGGAATATATTCTCCGCGCGATCGCCTACCCGAAGGATCTCGCTGGAAAGAAGATCCTTGTGACCGCCGGTCCGACCCAGGAAGCTGTCGATCCGGTGCGCTACCTCACGAACCATTCAACGGGAAAAATGGGATACGCCCTGGCACGGATGGCGATGCTGCGCGGCGCCGATGTGACACTCGTCACCGGACAAACCTCGCTGACTCCACCTCCGTTTGTCAACACTGTCCACATTAAGAGCGCGCACGACCTCTTCGAGGCAGTTACCTCCCGGAGCGAGGAACAGGACATCATCATCAAGGCGGCAGCCGTCGCTGACTACCGTCCGGCAGTCGTTTCAGACGAAAAAGTCAAAAAATCCGATGATGATCTGAGTCTAAAACTGGAACGCACGGAAGACACTTTAAGCTGGCTTGGAGCACATAAACGCCCAGGACAACTGCTCTGCGGCTTCGCGATGGAAACTTCTAATTTGGAGGAGCGTGCCCGCGGCAAGCTGGAGCGCAAACATCTGGATCTCATCGCGGCCAACAACTTAAAGGTAGCCGGCGCCGGATTCGGCACCGATACAAACGTCATCACGCTGATCGATAAGCAGCAGACCCGCCATCTGGAGCAGATGAGTAAGGAAGCGGCGGCGATGGAGATATTGACGGTTTTACGCGATATGATGAAATAGATTTTGATTGAAATAGATAGAGAAAGAGGAAGCAACCGAGGTTGATGGACGGATGCCTCCTCTTTCATTGAATATGGAATATATCATAAGCGTTATTTTTAGAATGTGGCTATTTAAAACGAATCCGCCATACTCCTATGATCAAGATAATTTCAGAAAGCAATCGCAATACTTTCGTGATTCGATAAGCTGTATCCTCTTTTATCTCTGGACTCTCCTGCAAGTATTTGCATTCAATAAAAGCCCTTGCCGCAATTTCTCCAAAAACTGCCAGCGCTAAAAATAAAGAAAAGCCTGCCATGCCTTTTGCATAACTGTACAATGACAGTAAGAATAAAATAGAGACGCCTAAATTGTATAATGTCAGCCAGAATTTTTTCTTCATATCGATCACCTCTCGATTCAATCCAAGTGTAACAGAGTCTTTTATTAAGCAAAAATGTTCTAATGACGAGGCCATACTCCTACCACCAAAATAAGACCACAAAGATATCCGAGTGTTTTTGCGATCCGATAGGTTTTATCCTTTTTGATTTCCGGATTCTCTCGTAAAAATTTCCATTCAAATTTTGCCTCCATAATACTTGCTACCAATACCGGTATCGCTAAACATAAGGTCACCGTTGTCAAGCCTTGAAGAGACGTGTACAGTAACAATAAAAGTACCACCGAACCGCCTAAATGGTATAATATCAGCCAGAATTTTTTCTTCATATCGATCACCTCTCGATTCACTATCCTGACAGGGCTGAAATCTCACAAAACAGCAACCTCTCTTTATTTTTGCAAAACCAGACATGTCTCTTATTTATTCTAATAATATCAGATTTATGTTCCAAAATATATAGACATTTTCTTGCTTTTCTTACAAAATAGTTACAAAAATAACTCTACCAAAATGAAAAGGTACTTTTATAAATGAGAATATCCGCCCTCTTTTAATATCTGCTCTCGAATATCCCTTGCCTTTGGATATCCTTCTTCCATAAGCTGGATGGACATTTCATTCAGCGCTTGTCGATGTTATTTTCATTCCAAATCACCCTATTTTTTGTTCGAACGGCTATATAATTGTTTTGGTGAAATAATAAAGCCGTTCGGCTATGTCAACATTTTTCAGTTTTACTCTATACTCGCTTCTTGCCCCTGCGTAATCAGTTCCGCGATCAATCTCGCCCCATTCACAATATCCCCCACCTTCGCATACTCCCGCACGGAATGAACATCGTACATACCGCAGGAAAGCACCGCGCATGGGATTCCGTGCTGCATCATCGTGTTTCCGTCGCTGCCGCCGAAGGTGCTGCCGAATTTCGGCTCGATTCCCAGGGTGCGGCAGGCCTCGGCAAAATGAACTGCCACCGGCGCGTCCGGTTCCAGATGGAAGGCTTTGACATGGAGGCGGTGTGTGAAGGAAAGCTCTGCCCCCGCCTCTTTGACGGCGGTTTCAAACACCGCACGGACATCTTCCAGGGTCTCCATTGCCTTTTCATGGCTGTAGCTGCGGATCTCGCCCCGGCAGGTGCAGAGTTCCGGCACGGCATTCACAACCGAACCGCCCGAAATCAAGCCCACATTCAGGGTTGTTTCCTCATCCACGTGCCCCAGCTTTAATGCGGCAATCGCGCGGGCCGCCGTCTGAATCGCGTGGATGCCTTTCTCCGGCTCAAATCCAGCGTGCGCTGCGCGCCCCTTGACTGCCGCCTCAAAGGAAAGGATCGTCGGGGCCTGCAGGATTGCTGTTCCGACCGGTCCGGTCACATCTAAAACATACGACTCCCTCGCTTTCACCTGACTGAAATCGAACTCCGAGCTTCCTCTTGTGAACGGCTCTTCCGCCGCCGCAAATAAAATCTCAATATCCCGGTGCGGGATTCCCGCATCCTGCACGGCACGGATGCCTTCTAAGATGGCGATTACCCCGGTCAGATCGTCCGCGCCAAGCACGGTGGTTCCATCCGAAGTGATGGTTCCGTCCTCATGAAAAACCGGCTTCTTTCCGATTCCCGGCGCGACCGTGTCCATATGCCCGGACAGAAGGATCGGCGGGCCAGACAGTCCGCCCTTTAACGTTCCAAACAGATTTCCCGCATTGCCTCCTATTTTCTCGGCTGTGTCATCTTCCTTTGCCTGGATTCCCAGCTCTGCGAGCCTTTCCTTCAAGCGATCCGCCATCTCGCGTTCCCCGAAACTTTCTGAGTCGATCCGCGCCAGCTCGCCGAATTCGGCGCGGATGCGGGCTTCGTTTATCTCAATCTGTGCCATGATGACTTCCTCCTGTTTTCCATTCTTTTTTCTATCTATTTTTTACTCTCCCGCTAATTCCTACTATTTTTCTCTGTTTTGTGTATTATACACCGGAACATGATTGTAAGCAACGCGGAAATTTTTAAATGTACTTTCATATTCTTTTTTATATTCGCTGAAAAATCTGTTATACTAAAAATACAAAAAATTTTAATTTCAAGTCGAACGTCCGTGAGACAAATTTGCTATTACTCACCACCTGAAGAGGTGGGAGTCTTCTCGACTGAGATAAAAAGGAGAGACCATATATGTGTACAGCCGCAACTTACAAAACCGCCGATTTCTACTTCGGCAGAACCTTAGATTATGAATTTTCTTACGGGGACGAAGTAACCGTCACACCTCGCAACTATCCACTTACTTTCCGCCACGCAAGCGCGGTTTCTACCCACTATGCCATCATCGGCATGGCACATGTGGCGGGGGATTATCCGCTTTATTATGATGCTTTTAATGAGAAGGGGCTTTGCATGGCGGGACTGAATTTCGTCGGCAATGCTTCCTACCAGAAGCCGCAGGAGGATCATGACAACATCGCACAGTTTGAGTTCATCCCCTGGATTCTCAGCCAGTGCGCGTCCGTGAAAGAGGCTCGCATCCGCCTCTCCCAGATGCTACTGACCGACACCCCATTCAACGAGCAGTTTGCCCCGGCGCAGCTTCACTGGATTCTTGCCGATAAAAATGAATGCATCGTCATCGAGCCGATGGCGGACGGGCTGCATATCTACGACAATCCGGTGGGTGTCCTGACAAACAATCCGCCGTTCCCGCAGCAGCTGTTCTCCCTCAACAATTACATGAACTTGTCCCCGAAGCAGCCGCAGAATACATTTTCTGCCGATCTGCCGCTTACAACCTACAGCCGCGGCATGGGCGCTCTCGGACTTCCGGGAGACCTCTCCTCCGCTTCCCGGTTTGCACGGGTCGCTTTTACAAAATCAAATGCCCGCTCCGGCGCATCCGAGCTAGAAAGTGTCAGCCAGTTTTTCCATATCCTAGGTTCGGTTGACCAGCAGCGCGGATGCTGCGAGGTCTCCGATGGAAAATATGAAATCACACTCTACACCTCCTGCTGCAACGCGGATAAGGGGATTTACTACTACACGACATATGAAAACCATCAGATCACGGCAGTGGATATGAACCGGGAGAACCTGGACGGGGAGACTCTTTCAAGATTTCCGCTGGTACAGGGGGAACAGATACGGTGGGAGAATTAGGACGAAGCATTTTCTTCTATCCTCTTCTTCACGCATGGCAGGCAGCCCACCGTATGAAGACTCCGGACACACGTTCCTATAAAGCAAAAAGCAGGGAGAGGAAATATTCCGCAAACATTTCCTCTCCCTGTTCAAGCCGAACGGCCGACATCAATAAACCGGATATACGTATTCATCCTCTGCCGCCTCTGCTTTTTCTACCTTCAAGACCTGAATCTCCATTCCTTTCTCTTCATCATAATGATAGGTTCCTGTGACTGTCACCCATTCATCCTGTGAAAGAGTTTCCGCCTGATCCCAGATACACAGCGGTCCGCAGGGCTGCAGATCTGCCACACAGCAGCTCATCAGCATACGGATCAAGCCAAACTGCCCCACTGTGAGTGTATCATCCCGGTAAACAGTTCCATGCATCTGGATTTCATATCCTTCGTACATCTCCGGATAATAGCTGAGCTGCACCAGCCACGGATAAAAACTGGCATCATCCACGACAATCCGCCTGTTTTCTGTATCCAGCCCAGGAGGCGTTTCGATCCTTTCTGAATCTTCCTGTGCTCCTGCTGTTTCATCTATATTGCCGCCCTGTGTTTCTTCTAGGGATTCTGTCCCGTCATCAGACGAGCCGGTATACATATCCGCTGCCTGTGTCACTGCCGCTTCACTCTCGCCAGACACAGCCTGCTTATCCGTCTTCTCATTCTGTCCGCTTTCTTCTCTCGGACGCCCCGCCTGTACCAGTCCCTGGCTGGAATAGGACATATTCCCCGATGCCCCCAGCGCCTGATATGGCAGCTGCAGCGCCATGAGTGGGATTAGAAGAACCAGCGTCCGGTTCAGATGCTGCCGGTATTCCGGTATCCCGGTCCGGGCAAAGCAGGAAAATGCCCAGACTGCCATTACCAGCGCCGCAAAATACAGATACCCTTTCATCCTGGGAGTCACAAAGAGAAGATACTGGCCTGTATACGCCATCCAGAAGAGTTTCAGTCCAAAGAGGAGGCTTATCACTGCCTCAATGAGTGCCCCCGGATTGATATAATGCCTTCTCATCCTGCCATTCCTCCTCCCAGAAGTCCTGCTGTAAGCACCACTCCAAAGCAGACTGCAAATACCGTAAGCGCCAGCCTGACAATAAACGATGCTTTAAAATATCCTCGCAGCATCATCACGTTTTTGATATCCATCATGGGTCCAAATACGAGAAATCCAAGAAGCGGAACCGTTGAAAAAGTTCCCGCCATGCTTCTCGCCACCACTGCATCCGAGGACGAGCACAGAGAAAGCAGAAATGCCAGCAGAATCGCCGCAAACAACGCCACCGGAAGGCAGGAAGCCCCCCATTCTTTTAAAACTCCCAGATTCACCGCCTGAAACAGGGTGGATACCGCAATTCCCACAACCAGATACCTGGCAACCGAGTAAAATTCCATGCGGGCATGCCACAAAAATTGTTCTGCCCTGCCCAGCCTTCCGCTTCTGCTCTCCCGATAGCAGCCACAGGTACAAAATGAAGTGTTTCCAGCTTCTCCTTTCAAATAATCCGTCGGTTTCCGGATGAAAAAGCTGGTGCCAATCAAAAAGGAACAGAGGATTCCCAGACCGGTCCGGTAAAAAACTGCCCGAAAACTCCCATTAAAAGCATAATACGTTGAAAGAAGTACAACGGGATTTACAATTGGTGCTGCCGTCATAAAACAGATGGCAGCCGGAAGCGGAACCCCTTTTTTCAGTAATCCTTGGAAAACAGGGATCGACGCACAGTCACACACCGGCAAAAAAAATCCGGCTCCAATTCCCATTCCCATCGCAAAGACCGGATTAGACGGAAATATCCGCTCCAGAACCCCTACCGGAATGAAGACCTGAATGGCCGAGGAAATCAGGACACCCAAGAGTAAAAATGGGACCGCCTGCAAAAACACTCCCATAAAAATAGTAAAATAGCGGATCAACGGCACGCCTCGCTGTTCTGCCAGTGCCACTACCATCAGTAAAAAACAGGCAAGCAGCGCAAAAGCGAGCCATTCTAACAGCGGGCTTCCCTTCTGTTTTCCCAATTCATCCAACAGGGCTTCTTTTGAATATTCCCAGACTTCTGTCGATGGCGCCAGTGCTTTGCACATATGCTCCAACTGCTTTACCGCGTTTTCATCTTCCGTATTTCTCAAGTAAATCACATCACTAGAAGCTACCTGTGAAATCGGACCTTCCCCGGTCTGTCCAAGCATCATTCCCGCCATTTCCACATCTGCCAGATACATTACCCTTTCGATATGAATCCTTCGTCGGAGCGCATTGGACAGGAGAAGTTTCTCCAGTGTTCCAAAACGTTCCATTCCGTTCCACTCCACCCAGATCTCTTCATAGCGGTGGATTTCAAGCTCCACCTCCACTCTGTCTGCTACCTCTTCCAGATGTGTCTCCAGCTCATCCCGATCCCAGCTCCGGATTTTCCAACTGCACCTCTCTGCCTCCTTTGTATCCAGTACCTCTTCTCCTTCTTCAAACTGAAAAATCAGTACATTCCGGCAATGTCTGAGACGAAGACTATTTTCTATCAGTTTCGTCTTTCCGCTGCCCAGAAACCCTTCTACGATATAAACCGGTGTTGTCATCGTCCCATCTCCTTTCCTTTGATTCCAAGAGCTGCCACAAAGCACGCGACTTCCAGAAGTACAATTGTACCACCCGGTTTTGTTCCCCAATAGTACGAGATAAACAATCCAAGAATCGTTGTCCCGACCGCTGCCAAAACAGACCACAGAACCGTCATCCGATAACTGTTTCCCATCTGCATTCCAAACGCTACCGGAACCACCAGCATCGAAGAAATAATTAAGGTTCCCACGGTTCTTGATGCGATCGATACGGTACATGCTGTTAAAACAGTAAATAGAAAATTCACCTTACGCACCGGAACTCCCGAGATTCTGGCTGCATTTTCATCAAATCCTATATAAAAAAGTTCCTTCCGAAATAAAATAAGAAGCAGCAGTACCGCTGCGCTGACAGCACATACCCCCAAAAGTTCCGCTGTGCTGATTGACACGATACTTCCAAACAAAAAGCTGTTAAAGTTAGCACTGTTTTTAACAAATCCGGACAATACTCCGGCAAGACCTATTCCAGCAGACATAACGATCGCAATCGCATTTTCTGAATACCGGGGAAGACGACGCCGAATCGCCTCAATTGCCAGCGCTGCCACCACACAGATACCGCCTGCTCCGGCTACCGGGTTGATTCCAAACAGCATTCCGATCGCTACCCCTGCTAAAGAAGCATGGGCCAGTGCATCTCCCACCATCGACATCCGTTTAAGTACTACCGTCATGCCAATCAGCGGCGTAATAACAGCCAGCAAAATTCCTACTAAAAATGCCCTCTGCATAAATCCATACTCGAAAATACTCATTTTTCCTCTACCCCTCCTTCTTCCATCTTAAAAAAGCGATTTGCTCCGGAAAATACAGCTTGATTTCCGTGGGTAATCAAAAAAATTGTCATCGCCCCTTCTTGATTTCTGCGTTTTAATACCGCTGCCAACTGCCGAAGGGACTCCTGATCCACTCCGACAGCCGGTTCGTCCAGAAGGAGAAGCTGAGGTTTGGAAATCAACACACGTGCCAACATAACCCGTTGCTGCTGGCCACCGGAAAGTTCCCCTATCCGCCGGTTTAACGCATCTTTCATTCCCATTTCTTCCAATGTCCGGCATATTCTTTCCTTTTTATCTTTAACAGCCCACTTTTTCCAGAATGGATGATACATTCCGGTTTCCATGATTTCCTCCACCGTTGCCGAGAAAAATGCGTTGCGGCTGGTTCCATTTTGCGGCATATAGCCGATGCGGATTCGATGAAGCGCTGCTGTCAAAGAATCACTTCCTGCTATCACAACCCTTCCTTTTGCCGACTCCAACTCTCCCGACAATACTTTCATCAATGTGCTTTTACCGCTTCCATTTTCCCCTGTCAGCACTGCATAATCGCCCTGCCGGATTGAAAAATTTAAATTATGTAACACTCTGCGGTTCCCATATTCAAATGAAAGATGATCTACATCCACTATCTTCATGCCCGCTCCCTTTTCTTTACTGATTCAGTGCTTCCACCAATGTCTCAAGATTTGATTCCATTACAGAAAAATAATCCGCCCCTGCTTTTAATTCCTCATCACTAAGCCCTTCTAATGGATTTAACATCTTTGTCTGCGCTCCGATTTCTTTTGCAATCGTTTCCGATATCTTCGGACTTACCAGCTCCTCAAAGAAGATGGTCTTAACCTGATGTTTTTTTGCAAAATCCACAATCTCCTTCATCCGGGCTGCATCCGGTTCTGAATCTGCGGATAATCCTTCGATTCCGCTCTGGTTTAAACCGTATGCCTGGCACAGATACCCAAATGCCTGATGTGCAGCTATCACATCCCGTGTTTTCACATCCGATAATTTTTCCTGATACTCTGCATCCAGATCATCCAGCTTCTTCGCATAGGTCTGGTAGTTTTTCTCATAATACTCCTGATGATCTGGATCCGCTGATACAAGTGCATCTTTTATATTTTCCATTTCCTTCTTCGCATTTTCCGGCGCTAACCACACATGGGGGTCATAGGTAATCTCTTCTGCATGCTCATCCTTCTCTCCGTTTTCTTCCTCCTCATGCTCTGAGCCTTCCAGCAGATCAATTCCCGTAGATGCTTCCACCGCAATCAGGTTTTTATTGTCCAGCGACGTAAGCACATCGGCAGCCCAGTGCTCCATTCCGGCTCCGTTGTATATAAAAATATCTGCCTCTTCCAACTTCTTGATGTCAGAAGCTGCCGGTTCCCAGTCATGAGGTTCCGTTCCCGCCGGCACCATATTCGTCACCTCCACCCGATCGCCGCCTATCTTTTGGGCAAAATCATACATCGGATAAAAGCTCGCCATGACCTTTAACTTGTCTCCATCGATGCTTATTACATCCGTCTCTGTTTCCCCGCTTCCGTCTTTCTCCTCCTGTTCGGTCTCTATATCGGACGATTCCACCGCCCTTCCGGCACAGCCCGTCATCCACACGAGTGCAGAGATTGCTATCATTCCCATAAACACACTTTTCTTTTTCATTCTGTCTGCTCCTTTCAGCTGTAGGTTATCGCATAGCATTTGCAGAAGCACCTGCCTGTCAACAGCAGGCTTTGTGTCTTCTGCTCTACACATTAATAAATGCAAGTAATTTGCGTTTATTAATATAGCACCTTTTTTTTACATCGTCAAGATTAATTTGCAAATGAGTTGCATTTTATTCTTATGCGGCTTGACGCTTCCTCCCTTCACCGCTAAAATAGGAGCTAACAGACAAAGGAGATATTGCCGTATGACTTCGATCCGAAAACCATATACAACCAAAACAAGGACTGAGATTCTCGAATACCTGAAAGAGCACGCTTCCAGCACGGTAAGCGTTGCCGATATACAAAATTATCTGAAAGAAAAACGGGCAGAAACCAATACTACCACCATTTACCGATTTTTAGACAAACTGTGCCGAGAGCACATCGTTATCAAATATCCAGATGCTGAAAATGACAAAGCCGTTTACCAATATGCCGGAGAAGGTGCCCACTGTATGGAGCATCTTCATCTTAAATGTACCCGCTGCGGACGCCTGTTTCACCTTGACTGCGATTTCATGGATGAACTCCGTCAGCATCTCCTAGAAGAGCATGGCTTTCTGCTCCAATGCAGCGGTGATCTGCTGCATGGCCTCTGCCAGGAATGCGCCGCCAAAGAAGGTTCTGAAAAAGAGCTTTAATGTTCCTGTATTTTTTAGTATACTGGTAGCATATGCACACGAATTTACCGGAAAACGGCCGTTTGAGGCGGATTTTCCCATTACCGCATATCAATATCTTTTGGAGGATTTTATCATGTCTGAAATCACAGGACGCAATGTCGGCAAAACCTGCCGCACTCATTACAAAGGAACCTTTAATGACGGAACACAGTTTGATTCTTCCTACGATCGTGGCGAACCCCTTGAGTTTGTCTGCGGTGCCGGTCAGATGATCAAAGGCTTCGATGCCGCTGTCGCTGATATGGAAGTAGGCGAGATGAAAGAGATTCACCTGATGCCGGAGGAAGCTTACGGCATGCCGGATCCGAACGCCATTCTGGAACTGGAGATCGCTAAACTGCCAGGTTCCGAGGAACTGGAAGTTGGACAGCAGGTATACTTAACCAACCAGATGGGACAGCCGTTCCCGGTCAAGGTTATCGCAAAGAATGAGGTAAATATCACGTTTGATGCCAATCATGAGATGGCTGGTAAGGAGCTTAACTTTAAGATTGAGCTGGTTGAAGTAAAATAACCGTAACACAACTGCCCTTACATTATAACAACACGCGCCGTCAGCGCCCATCCCGGGAGCTGGCGGTATTTTTTCTTGACAAATTCTCACTCCTCCACTATAATTACCCACGGTAATTATCACAAGTAACTATTTGATAAGGAGACTTTCCATATGACCATCGAAACAATCAAGCGGATGTTGGACGCCTGTTATCAGGGCAAACGAATCCGGGATATGCTTCCGCCGCTGCCGAAGGGAGTCACTTCCTCCTATATTCAATATCTGGATGTCATCCAGTCGCTGGAGCGAAACGGCATCCATGTAAAAATATCGGACATCAGCGATGCGCTGAACCTGCCTCGCCCAGGCGTGACCCGGACTGTCAAGGAGATGGAAGCGGGCGGTTATCTCCAAAAGAAAACCTCGCAGAACGACGGGCGTGTTACCTACATTTCCATCACCGAAGCGGGCAGGACGCTCTCACAGACGTATGACACCGAA
This sequence comes from Clostridium fessum, assembly GCF_027698965.1. Classification (NCBI taxonomy): domain Bacteria; kingdom Bacillati; phylum Bacillota; class Clostridia; order Eubacteriales; family Clostridiaceae; genus Clostridium; species Clostridium fessum. The sequence continues at coordinate 89,943 of NZ_JAQEQF010000010.1, read as the reverse complement.
TACTTCAGCGCGCTCGCCCCGTCTTTAGACACCATTACTGAGGAGGACGCCCGCCAGATGATTCAGACGATGGAGACATTTTATCAGATTATGTGCAAACGGAGGGATTCCCATGAATAATGATAAAGCTGATTTTACACAGGGCAGTATCCTGAAAAAACTGATCGCTTTCATGATTCCGGTGCTCGGTGCACTGATTCTGCAGGCGGCATACGGCGCGGTCGATCTGCTGGTGGTTGGACGGTTCGGTTCGACCTCCGGTCTTTCCGCCGTTTCGACGGGCAGCCAGGTCTTAAACCTCGTCACCTTCGTCGTAATTCAGTTCGCTATGGGTATCACCGTTTTGATCGCCCGCTATCTCGGTGAAAAGAAACCGCAGCAGATCGGCGCAGTTGTCGGCGGAGCTTCGATTGTATTTACGATCATTTCCGCCGTTTTATTCGTCGTCATGGTCTTTTTTGCCCGCCCGATCGCCATTCTCATGCAGGCACCCGAGGCGGCGGTGGATCAGACCGCCAGCTACATCCGCATCTGCGGAGGCGGCATTTTCTTCATCGTCGCCTACAACCTGCTGTCCTCCATCTTCCGCGGGCTCGGTGACAGCCAGTCACCGCTTCTCTTTGTCCTGGTTGCCTGCATCGTCAATGTGATCGGCGACCTCGCACTGGTAGCTGGTCTTCATATGGACGCCGCCGGTGCCGCCATCGCGACCGTCTCCGCGCAGGCGCTCAGCGTTATTTTCGCGATTATTCTTTTAATTAAGAAAACTCTGCCATTTACGATCACCCGGCACGATTTCCGCTTCAACACCCAGTGTCCGAAATTTCTTTCCATCGGACTGCCGCTGGCGCTTCAGGAATTTTTAACCCAGCTTTCCTTCTTAGCCCTGTGCGCCTTTGTCAATCGACTGGGACTGGAAGCGTCCTCCGGTTACGGTGTAGCATGCAAAATCGTCAATTTCGCCATGCTTGTCCCGAGCGCCCTGATGCAGTCGATGGCTTCCTTCGTCTCCCAAAACGTGGGGGCAGGGAAAGTCAAACGTGCCAGGCACACCCTTTTTACGGGAATCGGCGTCGGTCTGTGCGTCGGCTGTATCGTCTTTACCCTGGTTCTCCTAAAAGGCGATGTCCTGTCCGGCTTCTTCTCGACGGATGCGGCGGTCATCCAGAACAGCTATGATTACCTGAAAGGATTCGCACTCGAGTCCATCGTGACCGCGGTTCTGTTCAGCATGATCGGATATTTCAACGGAAATAACCAGACACTTTGGGTTATGACACAGGGACTCATCCAGACACTTCTGGTGCGTCTCCCGCTAGCGTATTTCATGAGTATCCAGCCGGATGCCAGCCTGACCAAGATCGGTCTCGCAGCCCCCGTTTCTACGATCGTCGGCATTGTACTAAATATCGGATATTATATCTACTGGACCCGGAAACAGCAGCACCCGCCAGTAGAAGAAATCATATAAAAACACAGGAACTGCTCCGTAACAGGCAGGCACTTTCAGAGCGAAGGTGTCTGCCTGTTATCGTCACGGCACTTTCGGTTTCAAAAGTGCCTATCCTTGAATAATTGCGCTGTTCACAAAATCTTCACAGAAAATTAGCACTCACCTCTTGACAGTGCTAATTATGTGTGTTATATTACAGCTAGAACAAAGGAGAGGAACAAGGAAATGAGAACAAGCTTGTTGCCGCCGATGTTTTCACATAGATGTTAAGATGTTACTGGGCACGTATGCGTGAACAGTAACGTTAAGATAATACGAAAAGGAGAGATGACTTATGTATATGCCGAGTATTTTTAATAATAGTGTATTTGATAACTTTGATAACTGGATGGATTTTTCCTTCCCAAGCTTTAACCAGAGACTGTATGGTGCTTCCTCTTCCCAGCTGATGAAGACGGATGTCAAGGAAACCGATAAGGATTATGAAGTTTCCATCGACCTGCCGGGCTTTAAGAAAGAAGAGCTCCAGATTGAACTAAAAGATGGTTATCTGACCGTCAGCGGTTCGAAGGAAGTTTCTTCCACGGAAGAGCCGAAGGAAAATCAGAAGGATGCCAAAACCACAGAGTCGGATGCTTCCAAGAAAGATGATAAAGCCGAGCAGAAGCCGGTTAAATACATCCGTCAGGAACGTTACAGCGGAAACGTAAGCAGAAGCTTCTACGTCGGCGAGAACCTAGAGGAAAAGGATATCCATGCCAAATTTGAAAATGGCACTCTGACCCTGACCTTCCCGAAAGAGCTGAAAAAGAAAGCAGCTGAAGAGAAACATTTCGTTTCCATCGAAGGTTAATATAAAAACGGCTGTGGCTCACACCTGATAATATCAGCAGCCAGTTTAGAAGCTGTCGCAGGAATGCGGCAGCTTCTATCATACCCAATCTTTTATCATAACCTAAATAATTGAAACCTAAATCACTGCACATACGGAGGTGATAATCGATGGCAGAGAAAAGAGACTATTATGACATACTGGGGATAAAACGGGATGCCAGTGCGGAGACGATCAAAAAAGCATTCCGGAAACTTGCCAAAAAGTATCACCCGGATTCCAATGCCGGTAATCCCCAGGCAGAGCAGATGTTTAAGGATGTCAACGAAGCCTACTCCATCTTAAGTGATCCGGAGAAGCGAAAACTCTACGATCGCTTCGGTCACGCTGCGTTTGACCCGAACAGTGCCGCATACGGCACAACTGGCGGTTCCGGCGCTTCTGGAGATCCATTTGGCTCTGGCTTCGGCGGTGCCGGTCAAGGTGGTGCCTGGCATTACCAGAGTGGTCCGGGCGGTTACGCAGAGTACCATTTCACTGGGGATGACATGGGCGATATGGGTGACATTTTCGGAGATATGTTTGGCGGTATGTTCCGCGGCAAGAGTTCGGGTGGCAGCTCCCGCAGCCGCCATTTTACGGGCGGATCTGGGGCTAATTTTACCAGCGGTTCCGATTTTGGTGGTTCCAGCGCTCATTTTGGCGGCGGTTCTAGCTTCGGCGGCAGCCAGAGCTTTTACGGTGCTGGCTTTCAGGAGAAAGGTTCTGACCTCACGTCCGAAGTAACCGTAAGTTTCGATGAAGCAGTATCCGGCTGTGAGAAAATCATTACCCTGCAGAACCCACAGACCGGCAAGCGCCAGTCTTTACAGGTTCACATCCCAGCGGGCATCGATACCGGTAAATCTATCCGTCTGAAAGGAAAGGGCATGCCGGGAACGGGCGGCGGCGAGGCGGGCGATCTTCTTTTAAATATCACCGTCACCGCAAAACCGGGATGGGAGCGCAAGGAGATGGACGTTTACTCGACCGTCCGCATTCCGTTTACCACCGCAGTCTTCGGCGGTGAGGCGCTGGTTTCCACCCTGTACGGCAATGTCCTGTGCAAGATCGCAGCCGGGACGCAGTCGGGAACCAAGATTAAATTAAAGGGAAAAGGCGTTGTTTCCATGAAGAATCCGTCCATCCATGGTGATCAGTACGTGACAGTTCAGATCGATGTTCCGAACCATCTGACCCCTGAGGCAGAACAGAAACTTCGCGAATTTGAACACGCCTGTGGACTGGATAAAAATGGCCACGGCGGACATAACGGCAGGAGCGCAGCTTGACGGCTCCTGCCGTTTTTATCTCAGTCGAGAAGACTCCCACCTCTTCAGGTGGTAAGTAATAGCAAATTTGTCTCAGTGGGAGTTGGGTCTCCGACTGAGATAAACGCTCCGCGAGGATGCGCAGT